>CAYXET010000050.1:0-6446 GCA_964464025.1 uncultured Christensenella sp.
CGAAATCAATCAAAATATGTTCACAGGAATGCCCAAAGTTGTTGTGACCTATGGAGAATGGATAGACCATAAAAAATTGGATATCTACAGCCCAGTGCAAAATGGCAACTATGTTATTGAAATCTGCACCGAGGATATTGAAAACAGCCGAAAAAGTTTTTTAATTGGCAGCACCAAAGCCTATGCCTATCCCACTTGCGGACTTGTTGTGCTAGACAATAAATATTTCAACGATATTTATGCAAAAAATATAAAATCTCTTTTAATGCACGAACTTATGCACGCAATGTATGACTTGATGGACACATACTACAACGATCCACTTAACACAAAAATTCCTTCAATTATGGGCGGAAACGCTTCGGCCGTTGCTTTGGATTTGCCAAACATTAACGACGTTTGTCTAATTGCAAGTAAATGTTGGGATTATTCGCCAACAGACGAACAAAAACAACACATAAAGGAATATTTAACCAACAAATATGATCTAAACTATGACGGTTATAACTTTTTAACCTATCTAAAAGATAAATTCAGGCCACTAGAAAATTTGTTTAAATAAATTTTAAAACGTATTACAAAAATAGCTTAAAATCGTTAAAAATTACTTTGAAATAATTTAAAAATGCTAAAAACAATATAAAACCAATAAAATCAAAAACGTATGGGAATCTCACCATACGTTTTTAAATTTAATCATTTTCAAGCCCCTTAAAAGCGTCGAGAACTCTCAGTTAAAATCATATTCACCTTCTTCAAAACAAGCAAATTTCATTTATAATATTATTTTTATCAAAACTCAAAACAACATATTTAGTCTTAAAATTTATAAAAAGTTTTTATGCAACAAGTCTTCTGAAACTTTATATGCCACTATCGCCAAACTTGTTGCCACATTCATTGAAGAATTTTGTCCATACATTTCAATGTGACAAGACAAAGGCACTTTTTCAAGTAAGAAATTGCTAATGCCATATTTTTCGTTCCCAACAATAAGTGCAACTTTATCTAAGAGCGCAAAATCAATTTCTCTAAGAGGTTTGCTTGTTGTTGTAATTTCAACGCAAACAGGGGTATATTTCAGTTTTTCAATTTCTTTTAATGCACTTTCTTCATTTTCACAAATAGTGCAAGAAACTTTGCTTTCGCAACTTCGTGCCGTTTTTTGCAACTTTTTAAAATCCAAGAATTTATTGCTAATTATTATTATTTTTTCAATATTAAACGCATCGGCAAGTCTGAAAGCCGAGCCTATATTTTTTTCGTATTCCAAATTATCTAGGACAAATATTATATCATTTTTATTTTCTCTTTGCGTTTGTTTAAATTCACAATGACTTAATTGCTTTTGCATAACTTCTCCTAATAACCCAGTTTTTTCTATTATAGAAATCATTATCAAATTTGTCAACAAAAATTGTAAAACTAAAACACTATTAAACTTTATCTTATTTAATCATAATTAGGGATATAAAAATTTTTCATTTTCCTTTACTCGCTTTGCTTATGAATGTTTAACAAAATTCCAAACATTGCCATAAAGGCGACAATTGATGTTGACCCTGCCGAAATTAGCGGAAGCGGCACGCCAGTTGGCGGAATCGAGCCCGTGACTACGGCTATGTTAATTAGCACCTGCGTTGAAAGAAGAATTGTTATTCCACTTGCAAGATAACACCCGAACCTATCTTTGGCGTTATAGGCAATTTTTATCCCTTGAAAAATAATTATAGCATAAAGTGCAATCACTGCCGCACAACCAAACAATCCAGTTTCTTCACCGATGATAGAAAAAACAAAATCACTTTCTGAAAAAGGAAGAAAAAGATATTTTTGTCTAGAATTAAATATTCCCACACCAAAAAGTCCGCCGCCAGATAAACTATATAAACTTTGAATTAGTTGATATCCTTCGCCCTGAGGATATTTCCACGGATTAATAAACGCAACAAGCCGTTCCATTCTATATGGTTCGATAATCACAAGCAAAACACCAAGAACAATAATTGGCCCCGACAAAATTATAAAGTGTTTAATTTTTGCTCCACCAACAAAAAGCATTAAAAGCATTGTTAGTCCAACACAAATTGTTATGCTCATATTTGGTTCAAGCATAATCAAAACGCAATAGGCCGCGCCCATACAAAGAACAGGGACAATTCCCCAAAACGACTTTATAATATCTTTATTCCTTGCCATATATCCCGCGCAAAAAATCACAAAACAAAATTTTGCTATCTCACTTGGCTGAATTGTGAAGCCCACAAGTCTTATCCAACGTCTCGCTCCGTTATTTGTAACACCAAGCCCGGGGATAAAAACAATTGCAAGCAAAACCAAACCCAAAAAATAGAAAAAAATTTTATATTTATTATAAATTTTATAATCAACTTTACTTGTTAAAATTAGCACCAAAATTCCAAGCACGCAACCAATAATTTGTTTTGTCAAAAAATGATATTTGTTGTCGAAATTCAAGTCGGCCGAATACATTGACGCACTAAAAACAAAAACACACCCTATAATTAAAAGTAAAAATACACATATTAGCAAAACAACATTTGTTTTTTTTGTTTTGATAAAAACATTGCCAAAATTAATCTTTTTCATCAATCAAACCTACTAAATTTTCAAAAACTTCACCACGATGTTCAAAATTTTTAAACATATCAAAACTTGCCGACGCAGGACTTAAAAGAACAACATTTAAATTTTCGTGCCTAGCGCTTTCCAAGCACGCACTCACCATTGTTTGAAAATCATCAAACATCAAAAAATTTAAAAAACCATTTTGTTCCAAAACGCTCTTGATTTTCTCTTTCACTTCTCCAATTAAAAAAATTTTTTTAACGCAATTATTTATAGGAAAAAGCAAAGAATAGTCGCAATTTTTATCACTTCCACCCAAAATTAACAAAACGCTGTCGTTTTCAAAACATTCAAGCGCTGTTTTGGTTGAAGAAACCGTTGTGGACTTGCTGTCGTTGTAAAAACAAATTTTGCCAATTTTTCGCACAAATTTTAGCCTGTGATTAAGCCCATAAAAACAACTGACGGCGGACCTTATGTTTTCATTTTCTATGCCCAAAAGTTTGCAAACAAGCACGGCGCACAAAACATTTTGCTTGTTATGTTTTCCTAAAAGTTTTATATCTTTTTCACATAAAATTTCTTCGCACTCTTTATCAAAAAAATATAATTTTTCTCCACAAAAAAATGTCCCCTTAACAACACTCGACAAACTAAAATAATATTTTTTTGCTTTTGTTTTAACATCTTTAACTTTTTCGTCATCGAAGTTCAAAATTGCATAATCTTTTTCTGTTTGATTTTCAAAAATACGACTTTTGACCATCAAATATTCTTTAATGGAAAAGTGCCTATCCAAGTGATTTTCGCTAAAATTTAAAAAACACGCAATTTCGCTGTTAAACTTGTCAATTGTTTCAAGTTGAAAACTGCTAACTTCACAAACAAAGTTTGCTTTTTTATCTTCGCTCACTTTTTGTGCAAAACTTGTGCCAATGTTTCCAACCAACAAGAAACTATTTTGTTTGCAAAAATTTAAAATGTGATAAATTAAACTGACTGTTGTGCTTTTCCCGTTTGTGCCCGTAACCGAAATAATTTTCCCCTTCTTAAATAGATATGCAAGTTCAATTTCGCCAATAATTTTTTTATTCATAGTGCGCGCCAAAATTAGGTTTGAATTACACACACTAACGCTGGGGTTAACAACAATTAAATCAACTTTTTTCAAAAATTCTTCATCTAAAACTCGAACAAACTCAACATTTTTATTTTCGTCATAAAATTTCAAATTTTCGTCGAACAAAAAAACTTTCGCTTTATTTTTCAAAAGCAAATTTATTGCTCCTCTTCCACTAACACCAAGTCCAAACACCAAAACATTTCTATTTTTAATTTTCATAGTCTCCCGCAGGCTAGAACAAAATTATTTGCAAAATTTCACAAATCACTCCAACCATAATTGTTATAACTATATATATGGTCACAATTTTAGTTTCATTCATACCTTTTTTTTCTAAGTGATGATGAAAAGGTGCCATCAAAAACATTCGTTTTTTTGTTAGCTTAAATTTTAGAACCTGCAAAATAACTGAAACACTGCTAACAACAAACATAATTCCTAAAATGGGAATTAAAAGAGTTTGTTTCGTGAAAATATTTAAACACGCAATTAATCCACCAAGCGCAAGCGAACCTGTGTCGCCCATAAAAATTTTTGCCGGAAACGAATTAAAAAGCAAATAAGCCAAAAGCGAGCCTATTATTGCCGCCATAACGAAAAATAAATATCTATATTCTTCAATTAACAAAATACTTGTATTTGTTGTGTTTAATGTTAAAAAAATGGTGAAAAATATAATTGCAAAATTTGCAATATAGGCCAAACTCACGCCACCAGCCAACCCATCTAAGCCATCGGTTAAATTAACACTGTTAGTTGTTGCCAAAAACACAATAACCGAAAACGGAACAAAATGATATCCAAGGTCAATTTGTTTGTTAACAAACGGAAGATAAATTTCACTTCCAACAAGCCCGCTATAATAGGCAAAAAAACTTATTATCAAACTAATAAGCACCTGAAAAATTATTTTTTGATAAGGTTTCAGCCCCAAATTTTCTTTGTGCTTTATTTTTAAAAAATCGTCCAAAAAACCAACTAGTCCAAAACTAAAAAAAACTGCCAAACACAAAAAAGAAAGTTTGTTATTTGTTGGAACAAAAAACAAACAAGTTAAAATTGTTGAAAACAAAAAAATTATTCCGCCCATAGTTGGCGTGCCACTTTTGGCTTTGTGCATATCAACATATTCATAAACCGGCTGTGAAACCTTTAATTTTCTAATTAATTTTATAACAATCGGGGAAGAAATTAGCGCAATAACAAAACTAACAAGCACCGCCAAGAAAAATTTATCCATACTTTATTTTATTATTTTTTAAGTTTTTTTATGCATTTTTCAACTTCTATATAGTCACTATATTCATATTTTTCTCCGTTAATATCTTGAAAATTTTCACTTCCCTTGCCAATTATGCACAATATTTCATCTTTTTTTAGGTTTTTTATTGCTTTTTTTATTGCTTTTTTCCTATTTTCTATAACTTCGCCTTTTTCTTTTGTTCCTTTTTTGATTTCATTTGCAATAATAAGTGGATTTTCATAGCAAGGGTTGTCGGAAGTGATATAAACTTTTTCACAATAATCATAACAAATTTTTCCCATAATTTCACGCTTTGTCTCGTCTCGGTTGCCGGGGCAGCCTAAAAGAGCAACAATTTTTAAATTACACAAATTTTTAACATTTTCAAGCAAAAGTTTCAAACTTTCTGGTGTGTGCGCAAAATCAATCAAAATGTTTTTTTCATTTAAAGTCTCAATTAAATCAAACCTTCCCTTCACAAGCCTTAAATTTTCAACCATTTTTTTTGTGATTAATTTTTCTTCATTTTTTTTAACTCCATTACAAAATTTTATCTTTGAAATTTCTTGCTTTTCAAGTTTTCCTCGTGTGCAATCTAAAACATTTACAGCACAAAGCATCGCCCCAACAATATTGTATAAATTAAACTCACACGGCACGCGTGAAAAAAAATTTGTGCAACAAAAACTTTCGCCTTCTCGCACACCTATCCAAAGGTTATCGTCACAAAAAAAATTGCTCTTTAAATTTTTAATGTCAAAAAATTTTACATATTCTTTTTTCATAGTCAAAATAAAATTCGTTCCAAAAATTGTGGCCTTTTGTGGCAAAAAAGAAAAATCGCACTGCTGGGTTTTCCCGAAGGTGAAGGTTGGAATTTCATTTTTAATTTTATCAAACAATTCTTTCCCCGCATCATCATCAAAATTAATAAACGCTTTTTTTGCATTAAATTTGTTAAAAATTGAAAATTTTGTTTTTTTATATTCATCCATCGACGCAAAAAAATCAAGGTGGTCTTGTGAAAAGTTTGTAAAGATTAGTGCATCAAAAATCAAATTATTCACTTTTTCAAGTTTAATTGCATGCGCCGAAACTTCCATTATAGCAAAATTATTTTTGTTTTTTCTTATTCTATCAAAAATTTTATAAAGTTCTATTGGGTCGGGCGTTGTTAAAGAACAATCAAACCTTTTTCTGTTCACAAACACTCCGCTAGTGCCAATCACACTGCAACGCTTCCCTAAAAAATGCAAAAAGTCACAAACAAAATGCGAAGTGCTTGTTTTTCCATTCGTTCCAACAACACCAATCAAAGCAAAACTTTTTGTTGGGTGGTTATAAAAATTATCACAAATTTTTGGAAGACTTTTTCGCGAAGATTTCACCACAACAAAAGGGCACTTTGTCTCAATTTCTTTTTCACACACAAAAAAACGAACACCTTTGTTTTCAAGTTCAGAAATCTCGTTGTGACTATCAAAATTTAAG
>CAYXET010000051.1:0-6432 GCA_964464025.1 uncultured Christensenella sp.
TTTGTTACTTTAACATTAGTGATATATCCGCCCTCTCCCGTCGTTTCATTATTGTCAACGTGGTCACAAATCATAACTGGACCACCGGCGCCAATCAAAATTGAATCGACAATTTCCATATCTCTCGCCGCCCAGTTATAAACTAGGGTGTTATTTGCGTCAAAGCAATTTACTTTTATCAGTTGGTTTTTGCAATTGTCACCTGTTGTTGAATTTCCTTCAAACATATATGATATATACCAACCTTGAGAAACGTTGTTATAAGCCTTAACACTCACTCCCGCTCTGGTTTTTAATGATATTACACCACCAGACATATCTGCTGTTTCCGATTTTTTGCTGTTTCCAAACAATGCAATGTTGTTTAGTTCATAACCTGCTGCTTTACGATCTTTTGAAGAAAGCCCCATTAATGTGGTATGAACAGTTATTGCGTCGCCTTCGTTTCGAACTGGCCAAACGCCGTCTACCATCCCTCTTGCAATTAAACTTAGATCTTGGGCTGATAATTTGAAGTAGTTTCCTTCAATTGTGAAAGTTTCTCCTTCGTTTATTTTTCGGTGATATATTAATTCTAGGTCTTCATTTAAACTATCTTTCAATGATCCAACAACCTTGTCATAGTCGCTATCGGTTGAGTTCACTTCGTCTTTTGTGAAGAAATGAACAGACGGAAGGTCGCTGTCTTGAATTGAAATGTTGCTGTGTAGCACAATTCCGTGAATATTATTACTAATTTCAAGTTCTTTGTCTGTTTTCTTTTCGCTCCATTTTGAAGAAGCATTCACGTTGTCTAACATGCTAAAATCGTGTGCATTATAAACGTTATAGGCTTTGATTACTTTGAAAGTAAATATGCTTGCACTAACTTTATCTTGTTCGCTTGTGTTAACCTTATATGGCAAAACTTCAATTTTGAAATGTTTACTTTCGGCAAGTGTTGTGAATTTGAATGTGTGAAGAGTGTCATCAACTGCAACATAATCTGAAATGTTGTCTGTTAACATTTGATATTCGTTAGTTTCTTCGTTTTGCAAATAAACTGCAATTTTTGCTCTGAATTCTGTTATTTTGCTTGTTGTGTTTTCATCCAAAATTATTGGATTGTATACAAAATCATTTTCACTTCCAACAACATATTCATTGCCTAAGTCGGTAAATCCAACATTTCCGGTTGAACCAGTTTTTGTGAATGTGTTTTTGTTTTGAGAATTTGTTTTATATGTTGTGACGAATGTTGGGTCACTATATCCCATGATAACATAGGTTCTTAACACATTGATTGTTTTTGTTGCTTGTTTTGTTTGATAACTTACTGTTAGCGGGAATTCCCCTTCCTTTTCAGTAGAGAATGTGCCGACTGTATATCCGCTGCTTGCCTCTTCTGTTTTTCCACTTTTATAGGTCAAAATCAAAACAATGTTGTCGGTGATTAATTCTGCACCAATGTTAACATTTTCGCTAACTGTGCCGCTTTTGATGTTAACACTAACTAGGGAATCATAGATTTCAATGTCAATTTGTTCGAAAACTTCTTTTGAGTTTTTCGTGTAGCTAATTTTTAGTTTTTGTGTTCCAACAGCGTTAACGTTTAGGCCTGAAAAACTTAGGCTGGCGCTAACATCTTCGGTTTTTCCTGAAAGATATTGAACACTTGCTGTGATTTGAGAATAGTCATACTCTTCACCAACTTCACTTCTTCGAACAGGAACAACTAGGTTTGTTAATCTTTCAATTTCGTCAACAATTTGAACTTCCATTGAAACACTCTTTGTTATTGTTGTTCCATCAACTTTTTGCATTGAATAGGAATATGAAACAATTTGTTTTTCGTTTAGGTTGGTGTTACTAAAATTTTCATCGTCGCAAGATGCATCAACTTCAACTTCTTCACCATTTGTGAAAGTGGCCATAATTTTAACATTTGATAGGTCTAAATTTTCGCCATAAGTTAAAGTTTCAACTTCTGTTCCAGATTTAATTGAAATTGACACTAAATATGCCTTAACATTAATTGTTTTTGTTGCATATTGGCTCTTATATGAAACTTCCAAAGTTTGTTCGCCGTGAACTAATGTGTTAATTTGTTTTGTAATGTCAATTTTGTTTTCGCCAGAAGTATTTTCGCTTGCTTTTAAAACTTGGTTAAGACCGTTTGTGTAGGTTATTTCTATGCTAAGGTTAGATAAGTCTAGCGTTGAGTTATAGTCAACTTCACTTGCAATTGAAGTGTTTACAATTGAAATTGATAAAATTTCTAGCGCCGAGATTGCTGTCCAGTTTTCAATTACATTAATTTTAATTTCTTTTGTTTTTCCATTGTAGCTAACTATTAAGTCTTTTTCACCAAGAGTTGTTGTGTCGATGTTAGAAAAACTAACATTATTATATTCTTCTGTTCCATTTAAAACAACTTCATTTTTTGTGTAGACTGCAACAATTTTGAATTTTGAACAAACATTTGTTTTTTCAGTTTGCCAGTCAGAATTTTGCAAAACATAGCCAGTGGTTGCGTCGCTAACGTTAACCTGTTCAACTTTCAAACTTTCAAGTTCTTCATAAACTTCAATTTGAGTTGTGGTTGTTTTGTAGTCATTAATTGTTTCATCTTTATATTTTATTGTTAGTGTTTGATTTCCTAGTTTGCTAGGAGTTTTGTTAAAGCCTTCAACAATTATGTTTTGACTTATTTCTTTTGTGCTTTCGTCGTTATAACGAGCAACAATTTTTACGTTTGTTGTGTCTAGGTCTGTGTTATATTTAATTCGTGATGCAAGACCGCTGTGATAGGATATGCTTTCAAGTTTCGCATAAATTTTAACATTAATTTCATCACTATAAGTTTCATTGGCTTTTAGTTTTACAACAACAACGTTATCATCTTTTATGTTCTCTTTGTTTGTTGTGTCTAGGCTAGAAATGATAAGTTTGTCGTTTGAAAAATTTTCTGTTGAGCCGTCGGAATATGTTCCAACTGCTGTTATTTTTGAAGAATTAAATTCCCCATTAAAAGCAACTGACCTGTATTGTTCGGCAAGATTTGCTTCAAAATTTGTAAGATACTTTTCAACAACATAGTCAAATGTGCATTCTTTGTTTAGATATTTTACCTTTAAAGTGTAGTTTCCAACTGCACTTGTTGAATTATTTTCAACAACCACACCTGCTGTTAAATTTCCATTTGAATAGACATTAATATTTTCGGTTGAGTTGTCGGAAAATTTTAGCACAATTTGTGCACCAGATAAATCTAACTGTCCACTATTACTATTGTGCAAAACATTGTTTTGAACACCTGTTAAACTGATTGAACTTAGAGTTTTATAAACATTGATTGTAACTTTCACCTCATAGGCTTCATAGGAAACAACAAGTTCTTTTTCGCCAACAGTTGTTGTGTCGATTGTTGATATTTCACATTCAGAAACGTCAATTTCACGTTCTTTGCCGTTGGTTAGTTTTGCAAAAATTTCTATCCCTTCGGTTGAATAGGTGCTGTTATGAGCAACCTGCGTTTGAATTGAACCTTCCTTTATGTATATTTCTTTAATTTTCCCTGCTCCAACATTTTCACAACTACATGCACTAAAAAACACACCCATAAAGGATGCAAATAGGCATAGCACAAGTGATAGTATAATTGAAATTTTCTTATTTTTCATTTTTTCTCCTTATGTTTTTATTATTTTTTGACGAAATAATAAATTATATGTATTTTAACAAAATTTTTTGTTAAAAGCAAACAAAAATCGCCCTTTTAAAATTTATTTTTATTGTTTTACAAACACATTGATAATTGCCCCTGTCCCGTTTCGACCACTTGTTGCTGGATTAACGTGAATTTCAAAAGCAATTCCGCTTTTAAACACAATTAATTGTCCGTTGCTTTTTAATTCGATATCTTGTTTTTCTTCATAATCGACTGTTGAGTGGAATGAATATTTTATGCTTTCTTCCTTTGTTTCTGCCACATCACCTGTATCATAGGTTACATAGGGAATTAAAGACAAAGCAACATATTTTCTGTCAATTTCTTCACCATTTTTTTCAAACATCGCAATTTGATATTTTTTAAAATCAATTGTTAAGTTATATTCCCTATTTCCTGTTGTTGCATCAATTCCTTGGCTTATAAATGAAAAACAATCGGGATTTTCAGCTTCAACGCTCATTTCAATTGATTTTATATACTTCACTTCATCATAAACCTTAATTTTCATTCCCAAAAAACCTATCACAACGATAGATGCAAGATATATTAAAATAATTAATAAGATTGTTGTTTTTTTCATATTCTCTTCCACTTCTTTATTAAATTTTTATGCTTTTGCTAATCATCTAAATTTATAATTTAAAAATGTAACATTGATTTTTATATTTCACTTTTGAAACTTAACAACTAAGAATTTTATAACAAGCAACTTTTTTATTGTTTTTTTATCAAAACAAAAGTTATTAAAAGAATGCAAAAATTTAGTTTTAAGTTATAATTTTAATTTCGCTATTTTGTTATGATATAAATAATTTTAAAAATTCATTACTACTTTTCCTTATAATATAAATTAACTTTCATATAGAATAAGTAAATTCTAATAACACAAAAGATAAGTGACAAAAACAATAGTTTTATGAACACAACTCTAATATCTTCTTTCATTAAAAAGAAACTAATGAAGGCAAAAACAAAGGATGTGATAAAGGCAAAAATTGTGCTTTTTGTTTCGTTGGGATTTTTTTGCGATTTCCCTGTGGTTTGATATTGCTGATTTTGAGGGTTCATAACATCCATTTCAGCACTCCAATATAGGTGCGCCAAGAAAACAAAAATTAGCGACAACGAAAGCATTATTGTTTGCAATGTTCCAATATTTGCGAAAACATTTATCAAAATTGTTGAAACAATAATTGAAATTATACATATCCCCGCGTTCAAAATCAATTTTCCTGTTAGCGGAATTCCAAATAAAACTGGAACAATTTTGTTGATATAGGCACTATTTCCTTCGCTGCTATATATGCTTGAAATGGTGACATTGCTAGAAAGCATCATAAGCAAAATAATTAGAATGTTAAACGCAATTCCCATAAAATCGCCAAGAATTTTTGTGTCCATTGCACCAATAACTTTGTTTTGCAAAAATATTGCAACTGGCGTTAAAATTGCCACCAAAAGAACGCTATAAATTAAACTTGGCGTTCGCATCTCTCGCTTTGTTTGTTGAAGAGTTGCCGAAAGCAAGTGCCCGTGTTTATGATTTTTCCTTTGAAATTTATTTTCTTTTTTTCTAAATTCAAAAGGCGAACTAACCATTTTCAAGAAAAGCGGCTTAGACAAAAGAATAATTCCCGCAACGCAAACTAAAATAATAAGCAAACAAATTCCAAAGGTGATTGCATTGCCTGTTGAAAACAAATTAAAATTCATCGCATTGTAACTCATTCCTGAAATTAGTTGCACAAAATAATCAAATATGAAAAATTTTTGAGAAAACGTTTTCAAAAATCCTTGGATATCCCAATAAATTTTCCCCCAATCTCGAACAAGGTCAATATCTGACGGAATTAAATTTATAACATAAACAATTCCCATCGTTAAAGCCACAAGCACACCAGCGACTAAAACAAATTCTATAATTTTGTTTCTTTTTATAAGTTGCGCTATCAGCATTGACGGAATTGATAAAAGCCCGCTTAGAGAAACACTTACAATAGTGATAAAAACAATTGAGAAAATACTCCAAAGATAATAGACAATCGGAAGTCCCATACAAAGGCCATAGGCAATTAGAAATGGCAAAATATAACTTATGTTCCTAATCAGTTCATAGATAAAACAAACAATTAGTTTAGACATAAAAATTTTTCCATTTGTGGCCGGCATTGTTAAAAGCACGGGGTTATCCTTTGAAAAATATAGAGTTTTTGTGACATTAATCAAACACGACACAAACGAAAGCGTTAGAAGAATTGTCATAAGCACCAAAAACGCTCTGAAATTTAACGTTTTTAAAAAGGAAAAAATTCCAAGCCCAATAACCAATGTGAACACAGCATAGATAGCCAAGGTAACCACAGCAAAAAGCAAGATGCTATAAATTAACTTAAACAAAGTTTTTCTTTTACTTTTTAAAAAAGTAAAGTCTATTTTGTCTTTCAGTTGAAGCATCACCAAAGCTCTCAGGTCTCCAAAAATTTTTGTTCTATTCAAACTGCTACGATTTTCACTTTTCGTCATTATTCACCTTTTTTTTCATAAATTTTTTGATCAATTGTATCCATATAAAATTTTTCCAACGTTTCGCCACTTTCTTCAATTTCTTTTAGCGATTTTGTCACCAAAATGTTACCTTTTTTGATAATTGCAATTCTGTCGCAAATTTTTTCAACAACATCGATAATGTGGCTAGAGAAAAACACGATATTCCCTTTTTT
>CAYXET010000052.1:0-6427 GCA_964464025.1 uncultured Christensenella sp.
TTATGCTTAGGTTTGCATAGCAATCTTCCACTTCACCTGAGTTTTCAAACACAAAACCAGCAACCGAGGTTGGGCAAGTTAAGCAATAGTCGGCAAGATTTATGTTGCTAAGATATCTTCCGCTATCAACTCGCGATTCTTCACCTTCAACAAAACTATATCTGATTATTCCGCTATTTTTAACTACAAATCCGGCCGAAAGTGAAGTTTTTTCATCTTCCCCAAGATTTTTTATAAGCGCGTTTTTATAGTAGCACGAACTAATTGTTCCACTGTTTTGATAGCAAAATCCACCAATAAAACCTTTGTTTATTCCAAGTTTTAAATTGCTTCTTGAATTTGTGATAACGCCCTTATTTATTCCAACAAATCCACCAATGCTAGCGTTTGTTTGATTGTCATCAATAATGCTTGTGACGTTGATATTCAAAATATCTTCGCTTGAATTTATTTCAAACTTTTCGCAACTGCAATTATAAATTAGACCATTGTTAACACCTGCAATTGTTCCAAATGTTAAATTCTTTATGTTTGTTAAATTAATTGTATTTGAACTTTGCGAACTTGATAAGTCGAATTTCACAGCAAGGTTTGTTATTTTCGTGTTTTCAGAAATTTCTGTCCACAAGCCAAAACTAAACTTGTCTTGAACTTTGCTTAAATCAATGTTAATGTCTTTTATCACAACTTTATGACCATTTCCGTCTAAACTTGCAAAATTCGCCACTTGTGGAGTGTATCCATTTTCTAAATTCAAAACATTTGCATTTTTTTGAAGAATAATGTCGTTCATTAAAATGTAGTTATTATTTTCTTTCATTTTGTTAACAAAGTCATCAGCTGAATAGATTGGAACTGGATTGTTAATGTCTGTTTGAATATAGAAATCAGCACCAAAATTGACATTAAAGCTTTGTGCATAAAGTCCGTTTGCAAAATGCGAAGCCTTGTCTTCTTTTGTGTTTGTGTTAATTGCGTTTGTGCTATAAACATATTCAAAATTCACATTAAAGCCACTAAATTTACTTTCTTTTGTCGGCTCAATTGAATAGTAACCATTTTTAAGAGCAACATTAAAATTGTCGTAGGATTTTATTTCAAGGCTATTTCCGCCAAAATTGTAGATGTTTGTTTTAGAAATTTTTTCTTCAAGTGCTTTGATTGAAGTTTGAACTTCGCCAGAAGAATCATTTGTTGTGTTTAGATTAATTTTGAATGGATAACTTGTTCCAATTGGTTTTGAAAGATAGTCGTTTTCAACATTCTCAATTGAAATTGAGTTAATTATAAATTCAACAACATTTAATCTGATTGTGTTTGAAATGTATCTTTCGGTTTTGCCATTCACAACTTTATCGATATAGAAATATATATCAACAAATTCATCTTCATTTTGTTTTTTATTATTAATTCCTTCAATAACAAAATCGTATTTAACGCTTTCGTTTCCGACCTTTGTTGGCTCGCCCTGCAATAAAATTTTTGCATAGTTTTCACCTTTAAGATTATCGCCATTGTTAACAACAACTGGATTAGGAACAAAAGATGTTAATTTGTTAACTATAACAGAAATTGTTTGATTTCGAACTCCTTTTGCATAAATTCCTTCCAAAATTCCATTAGAATTCAAAATTGCGTTGTTATAGGAAATTTCAATGTTTTGTGCCAACTTGCTAGTTAAAGTTTTTGTGAAATAATAGGAATAGCCACCAATTGTTAACTTCAAATTAAATTCTTCATTTTCGTTTATTGGGCTATCTGTTAACAATCTAACATATAAATATTGTTCTGTGTCACTATTTAAGAAACTTCGCGTGTCCAAAACGATTCCGTTTTTAATTTGCAGTGCCGAATTAACTTCGCTATATCCGTCGCTATCTTGTTTAACTTGAACCATACTTAAACTTAGGTTAGAACTGTTTTCATAAGTTAAAGTGAACGTGTTGCTTGATGCTAGTTGCAATTTTGGATATACATTTATTTTCAAAATTCCAACTTTGCCAATTTTGATAAAATCACTTTCATATTCGTTGATGTTAATAATATCTTCGCCTTTCTCGTTTTTAATTTTTTCGCCGTCGGCAAAATATTGCATATCGCAAATAACAATTCCACTATCTTTAACTTCTAACAAAATTGTTTTAACGTAGTTTGAATTTTTTTGTTCAAAAATTTGCTTTTTAATTTGAGTTTTCTCTTTGGTTGTTAGTGCTGCAAATTCTTCACTTGTTAAATTCTCTTTAACAGTTTTTGCTAAATCATAGGTAAGAACAAAATTTAGGTTTGAAAAGTCGTCTATTGCATAGGTTTTCAACATAATTGTCTTCCCTAAAATTTCAGAAAGTTTTCCTTTTTTAATTGAAACGTTATAGTTAACTTTAATTAAATTTTTTGATGGATTTTTTTCAACGTCTAGGTCAACATTCAAAAATTCGTCAATTTTTTCTTCTTCGCCTAACAAAATTTGTTCAATAATAAATTCCGTATTTTCAACAAGGTCGGTGCTAATTTCTGCTCCGAAACTTGCGTTTGAATTTGTTGCAAGTTGCAAATCTTGTGCGTCAATGTTAAATTCTTTTATCCCCGAACAAACAACAACGCTAAATGAATATTCGTGAGGGAGTAAAACAAACTTTTCGCCAATTTTAACATATAATTTTGCCTTGACGCCAACATTCCCGTTCGCTAAACCCTTAACAACTTGTGCGTCGAAAGTGCTATAAATGTTTTTAATTTTCTCTTCGTTTGTTTCATCATCAGCCAAAACTTTAACTGGCGTTTGATTGTTTGAGTTCACGTTTATCACATCCAAATAACTGTCGTCAAACTCATATAGAATATAGACATCTTTTTGTTTTAGTGCGTCATCTAGATATATGTTTGTGCTTGAATCTTTTTCTATGTTAACTCGATTTTCTTCCAATAAAGTTTTGCTAGAATTATCTTCATAAATCAACAATTTTTCAATTGCTTTTATAACTTTTACATTCACAATAAATTCGGCGTCTTTGTTTAATAGACTATAAAATTTAATTTGAGCATCTCCACTTCCATTCACAACAAAGTTGCCAAATTCGTCAACCGAAACAACATAAGAGTTATTAGACTCTATTTTTGTAAAGCCCGCAACAACTGTTGGATTTTCATAAGTAACTTTGAAAATGTAGTTTCTTAAATAGTCATTAAGATTTTTGCCGTTTGTGTTTTCATAATAATATAAAACTATTGTGTTATAATTTCCCTTAATAAACTTATTAAACGAACCAACTGTGTCTTCCGAAAGCGTTGTGTTATTAATTTCAACATTAATTTTGCTTGGTGCTTTAATTCCAACTCCACTAAATTCATCTCCACCCATAATTAAAAGGGTTTTTTCTGTGCTATTATATGTGTATAACACATTAATATTGTTTGCGAAGTTTTTGTTTGCACTATCTTCTATTGTAACTGTGTCAACCCCAACGTTTGAAATTATGTTAGAATTTAAAACATCTCCAACATAAATTCCACCAAAGTTTGCACTTCCGCTTTTAAAAACAACCGATTTAACAAGCATATCATAGTGATTTTGCGATGATTTAACATAACTTGAAATGAATGTTTCGCTTATTGTTCCATCATTTTGTGCCAAAATTCCGCCAACATTGGTTTTCCCGGCAATTTTTGCATATTTTTTGTCAATTTCGATATATTCATCATCATCTAGCAACATAACAGAACATTTGGTTATCAGTCCAACATTTCTTGCACAAAGCCCTGCAACTAAGTTGTTGCCGTATACACTTCCCGCACTAAAACAACCACTGATTGTCCCGTTGTTTATCCCCGCAACGCCACCAACGTTGTTATAGGCCAAAATGTTTGCATAGAACGAAAGATTTTCAATTGTTCCGCCGTTTAAGCCAACAATTCCACCAAAACAACTGTTATCCGTTAAAACTTCTAGGTTTTCGCCGCTAAGACCAGACAAATTGATTGTTGAATTAATATTGTTTTTGTTAAATATTGAACTATCTAGGCTATAAACATCAAATTCTGCTTTAACTTCAGAATTAATTTCGTTTTCACCAACAAGCCCGCCAACAACCACAAGATTTGTGTTCATTGTTTTGTTTGCTCTTCCATCAACAACGTTTGCGTTTCCGCTAACAACACAATTTTCAACTTTTCCAGTGCTATTTATTGCACAAATTCCACCAAAATATGTTTTAGCAAAAAAACTTTTTATGTTTACGTTTTCAAGTTTAACATTACAACTTAAAATTTCGCCACTATTAATTGCACTAATTCCACCAAAATATGCGAAACTTTGTGCATCTCTTTGGCTTTGATTATCTTCTTCTTCAGGCGTTGCAATTCGACTAAGTGCCAATGAAACACTTGAATATTGAATTGTTAAATTTTGAATTTTGCCACTATTTTTATAGAATAGACCAAGATTTAATTTATTCATCAAACTAAATTCTTCCGGGAAAAATTTTCCGCTTGAACCATAGGAATAGTTATAGAAAATACTAAGCCCAGAAATGCTATAATTGTTTTCAATTTCACCAATGCTAAATTTCCCGCTAAACGAACCTGTGAATTCTTTAATGATATATTTATCTTGCGAACGTTTATTTATTCTGTAAATCCCAATTGGATAAAACTCAACATTATTCATATCAATATCAGATGTCAAAACATAGTTTTTGCTATATCTTTTTTCATATTCTGCTTGATTTTCTTCGCTCACTGCTTCTGTTGAACATAAATTTAGCAAGTCTTCTTTTGAAGAAATATGATATGGAATTGTTTCCCCATCAGCAACCCTAATTTCAATTTTTGTGGCATATTTTTCGTCATAAATACCTTCAGATTTTATGCACCCTTTTGGAACCAAAATTAATGTGCATTCGCCAACGCTGATAGGAATAACTTTGCCATTTTCAAACCTAATTGGGTCGCTTTCACCATTTTTTGTTTCAATTATTGCTTCATAACCTAGGTTATAACTATCAAGTGGATAAACCTTTGGGTTAATGTCAATCGCATCATCAAAACCAAGATTGAAATATAGATAATTAACATAATTTTCTTCATCTTCGTCATACATTTTTCTTACATTGTCAACCAAAACTTTTTCTGGTGACTTTGCTTTTGAAATTTTAACAATAATTTTCTTTGTGTAAACAATATTGAATTCTTGAATACTAAAAGTTATTGTTCCTGTTGTTGAAGAGTCGTTTACACCAATAGAATTTGCACTAAGTTGATATTTTAAACTACCCTTTCCTATTTCCTCGCACGAAAGATCAACGGCTTCAATAAAGTTTTTCTCAAAACTTATGTTTTCAATTTCACTTGCATCTTCTGGAAAAATTGAAAGCGAAATTTCTTGTTTACTTAAATCATAATCTTCAAAGCCCAGTGAATCTTTTGTGAAAAGTGAAATGTAACTGTCACTTAATGTTACGCTATTAATTGGAATGTAAACGTGAACGAAAAATTTCTTTTCTATTGTTTGAATTTCATAGGCTTCTTTTGCCGTGTCATATTTATACGCCAAAATTTTTGCAGTCACTTCAATTTCTGTTTCTGTCTTTTTTAAGGTAATAATTTTATTGTCGGTGTTCGACACAATAATGTGCCCAGAATTAGCAGTTGATGTTTCAAACGAAACACCCATTATCGTTTTATCATAAATTATATTCCCGTTTTTATCTATTGCTTTAAATATCAATTGGCTTGTTGTGTTGTTTTTTAAATAATATAAATTATTTGCTTCGTCAACACTTCCAACATTATATGTTTTTGATTCTTCATCAAAGTCGATAACAAAATCTTCAACTGGGGTGTAGACCTTAACCAAGAAAGTTTGAACAAGCCCGTTATCAAACTTAATTGTGATATCTGTGCTTCCGGTGGTCAATGCTTTCAAGTCGAATTTTGTTGAAGATTGTTCAACTAGTTCAACAACATTTTCATCATCAATTTCAACTTCATAAGTTGGAATTTGCGTTCCTTCAGCCGCACGAAGATTAAATGAACAAATATTGTTTCCGCCATCTAGGTCAAATTTTGAGACGCTAATTTCGTCAATAACTAGATTATCATTAAACAAAATGTCAACATCTGTTAAATTTTTAATGATTCTAACATTAACAGTAACAAACAAACTGTTTCGACCAACTGAAACAAGGCTGAAAGCTGTGTTAATTTCACTTTCCCCGCCAAAGGAAATATCTTTGTTTGCCAAAAGTTTAACAACTGTCCCGCTTTTTAGTGTTGTTTTTTGTTGAATTTGCGTGTTGTATCTATTATAAATTGTCAAATAGTTACTATCAATGTTATCAATATAAAAATCTGAGTTAAAACAATCGTTTATTTTAATTTCCAATTCTTTGCTTTGATTGTTGTCATATAAAATAACTTCATTTGGCGGGGA
>CAYXET010000053.1:0-6374 GCA_964464025.1 uncultured Christensenella sp.
CTTGTTTATGGGAATTTCAGAGAAGAATTTAACGTGATTGAACCGTTTGATGTCCCAAAAGAGTGGTTTGACAACATTAGCATTGACCCCGGATTTAGAAACCCGCTTTCGTGTCACTTTTATGCAACCGATTATGACGGAAATGTGTTTGTGATTGCTGAGCATTATGAAAAAGATAGGGATATTGAATATCACAGCAAAAAAATTTTGGAAATTGCAAACAGACTTGGCTGGCCAAGAAACAGTGCGGGAAAACTTTCGGCATTGATTGATAGTGCGGCGAACCAAAGAACTCTTGCAAGCACAAAAAGTGTTGTTGAGTTATTTTTGGATTATGATATTAGCGTGAACACAAATGTGAATAAGGACGTGTTTAGTGGAATTAATAGGGTGAAAAGTTTGATTTGTTCAAGTGATGGGAAAAGAAGACTTTTTATTTTTTCTAGTTGCAAAAATATGATTAGAGAAATTAAGGGATATTTTTGGGGGAATGAAGATATGCCAATTAAAAAAGACGACCACGCAATGGACGAATTGAGATATTATGTGATGAGCAAAAAACAAAGAAAAAGAATTTATGAAAAAAGCGAAATAGAGAAGGATAAAAAAAGATTGTTTGATAAATTGAGAAAGGAAAGATATGGAAGATAAATTGAGTGTGTATAACAAAAAACTTAACAAAGCATTAATTAAACGAGCACTTGGCTATTTGAATAAGGAAGTTACCGAAGAATTTTCGAATGAAGAAGATAAACTTGTTTTGACAAAGCGAAAGGTGACAAAGAAAAATGTTCCACCCGACATTGCCGCTGTGAAATATTTGCTTGAAATTTATGGCGAAAAAGATGACTATTCAAACTATTCCGACGAAGAACTTTTGCTGGAAAGAGACAAGTTGCTTGAAAAGCTAAGGAAAAATGAAAATGATTAGAAATGGAGAAAATATGATGAAAAAAGAAAAAATTTCAAAAAAAATTAGAGATAATTATGTTGAAACGCTTGTTAATGAAACGATAAAAGATTTTAAGGCAAGGCAACTTGAACGCAAACCCTTTGAGGCACAATGGTTGCTTAATATGAACTTTCTGCATGGAAATCAATATTGCGGAATTATAAAAAATGACGTTGAAGACTATTCGAAGCAATATTATTGGCAAGAAAGAGAAGTTTATAATCATATTGCTGCGATTGTTGAATCGAGAATTAGCCGTCTTGGACAAATTAGACCAGTTATGAGTGTTGTTCCGGCAACGACTAGTGAAGAAGATATATCAACGGCAAAAATTTCAAAAAACTTGATTAACAGCGTTTATCATAAACTTAACATTAGCGATAAAATTGCAAGTTGCACGCAGTTTAGTGAAGTGTGCGGAACGGGATTTTATAAGATTGTGTGGGACAGCAGTAAGGGCAAAAAAATTGCTGTTTTAGATGGCGAGGAAATTTGCGAGGGTGATGTTAGTGTTGAAGTTGTTTCACCATTTGAAATTTTCCCAGATAGCACAAGTTATGAAGATATTGACGATTTGATGAGCATAATTCACGCAAAAAGTTATCACGTTAACACGGTGAAAAGAATTTGGGGAATTGACGAAGTTGGTGAAGATATTGACGTGTTTAGTTTGGATAATATTCAATCGATGGGTGGGTTTGGATATAGCGCAAGCGCAATGAAAGTTAAACCAACAATGAAACACGATCAAGTGCTTGTGATTGAAAAATATTGTGCGCCAACAAAGGAATTTCCGAATGGCCGACTTATTATTGTTGCTGGCAAAACTTTGGTGTTCGACGGCGAATTGCCTTATGTTAACCGCGAAGACGGCAAAAGAGGATTCCCGTTTGTGAAACAGGTGTCGATTAAACAACCGAATAGTTTTTTTGGAACAAGTGTGATTGAAAGATTGATTCCGGTGCAAAGAAGTTACAACGCTGTTAAAAATCGAAAGCACGAATATTTGAATAGACTTTCAATGGGTGTTTTGACTGTGGAAGAAGGTTCGGTGGATTGTGATAGTCTGGAACAAGACGGCTTATGTCCCGGAAAGGTTTTGATTTATAGGCAAGGGAGCAAGGCTCCGCAAATTATGGATAACGGCTCTATTCCAAGTGATTTTAGGCAAGAAGAAGAAAAACTTTTGGAAGAATTTACGCAAATTAGCGGAATTTCTGACTTGTTGTTGACAAATAGTAGTGCTTTGCAAAGCCTTTCGGGGGTGGCACTTGAACTTTTGCTTGAAAAGGATAGCAGCAGGTTGAATATTTCTTCCGACCAAGTGAAATTTGCCATTAAAAACATTGCTTCGTTGATTTTGAAACTATACAAGCAATTTGTGACAACTTCTAGGCTTGCAAAAGTGATTGGAAAAGATGGAACAATTGAAATGTTTTATTTTCAAAAGAGTGATATTTCTAGTGATGATATTGTTTTTCAAACCGAAACCGAACTTGGCGAAACAAAGGCACAAAAACGAAATTTAATTTTTGAACTTTTGGATAAGAATTTAATATGTGACGAAAATGGAAAATTGAGTGCGAGAGTTCGCTCTAAGCTTTTAGAAATGCTTGGGTTTGGAATTTGGGAAAATAAGTTTGATTTGGAAGAACTTCACACGAAAAAAGCCGGGAAAGAAAATTTGAAACTTATTAAAACGCACGAAATTGATGATCCTGTTTGTGTGGATAATCATAATATTCACATTGACGAGCATATTGCTTTTTTGCTTTCGGAGGAATTTAGCAAGAATGAACAAAATGGGGATATCGGAAAAATTATGATTGAACATATTAACAAGCACAAAAAACTAGCAAAAGAAGAAAAATTTGATAATTAGAGTTTGTTTAAATGATTTAGAAATAAAAAAAGTTTGAAAGTGATAGGTTCTGATTTTTAAAATTTTTTAATGTTTTAAAAAATTAAAAACTGATTGAGAATTAGAAAATTAAACAAAATTTTAATAAACAAAAAATTAAACAAGAAATTAAAAAAAATCAAAAATATTGAAATATAAAAACAGAAATTTGAAAATTAATTGATATAAAAAACTTTTTAAAAATGGAAATTAAAAAATTAAAATATGAAGAAATTTATGGAAATAAAGTGAGGAAATTATATGAATGAAAAAAAAGAAGAACAACTAATTTTAGATGACGTTAGCCTTGATGCAGTGGAGCATAGTGAAATTTGTGACGAAAATTCGACAATTGGCTCTTCAAAATTTAAAAGCACAGAGGAACTTTTGAAAGCTTATGAAAATTTGGAAAAAGAATTTACTAAAAAATGTCAAAAGTTGAGTGCACTTTGTTGCGACAATAAAGAATCTTTACCGCAACAAAAAAATGAAAATTGGCTTGAAAAAATGAATGAGTTTTTAGAAAAAAACGAGCAAGCCAAAGGTTATGTTAAACAAATTACCGAAATTTTGGCACGTGATGAAAATTTGGCCAAAAAAGACGATGCTTTGGACGTTGCCTACTCGATGGTGCTTAGAGAAAATCTTTTCACCAAGGAACAATTGGCAAACGATGAAAAATTTTTGGAAGAATTTGTTTATGATAACGAAAAAGTTAAGGAACGAATTTTAAGGGACTTTGTTTTGAGTTTAAAGAATAATCAAAACGTGCCTTTGATTGGTTCCGACAGAGGTAGTTTGAGCGTGTCTAGCCCAAAATATAAGCCAAAAGACTTAAAAGAGGCTGGACTTTTTGCTCAACATATTTTAAAAAAATAAGGAGATAATATGGTTACAATTACAAATGCAGAAGATGCTTTGAAAAGTGCATACTTAGCAGTGGTGAGTGAAGCACTTAACATTAAAGTTAATCCACTACTTTCTAAAATTAATCAAACAACAAATGATGTTTGGGGAAAAGAAATTATTAAACTAACTTCCTATGGAGTTAACGGCGGAATTGGTGCTGGTTCTGAAAGCGGCAATCTTCCAACAAGTGCAGGAAATAACTATGTGAAATTTGTTTCTACACTAAAAAATCTTTATGGAACAATTGAAATTAGCGATAAGGCAATTAGAGCAAGCGAAAATAACTCGGGAGCCTTTGTTAATTTGCTTAATGCCGAAATGGAAGGTCTAATTAAGGCTTCTAACTATAACTTTGGCAGAATGCTTTTCGGGGATGGCTCTGGAAAAATCGCAACAATAACTTCGTTAAACGCGGGCTATGTTGTTGTTAACAGTGTTAAAAGCTTAATTGAAGGCTTGAGAGTTGATATGTTTAAGGTTGGCACAAATGGCGACACAAAAGTTGCGTCTATGAGTGGTGCAAGAATTTTGCAAATAGACAGAATAAACAAAAAAGTATATTTTGATGTTGACGTTGACGCAACAGCAGTTGCAGATACAACAGGTTCATATTATTTGACTGTTCAAAACAGCAAAGATATGGAAATTACTGGTCTTGGAGCAATCTTTGACACAAACAAAACTTCGCTTTATGGTGTGGATAAAACAAAATATTCGTGGATGAATCCAGTTGTTAAATCGGCTTCTAGCGGAAAACTTTCGGAAGAGTTGATGCAAAGTTGCATAGATTCGCTTGAAGAAGTTTCAGGGAGCGAAGTTGACTTTATCACTTGCAGCAGCAGTGTTAAACGACTTTATCAAAAACTATTGACTCAATATAAACAAAACATTGACGTTTTAGATATTCAAGGTGGCTTTAAGGCACTTTCTTTCAATGGTGTTCCACTTGTTTCTGACCGATTTATTGAAGACGGCGAAATGTTCTTGTTAAACACTAAAGATTTTGCTCTTCATATTCTTTGCGATTGGCGTTGGCTAGAAGATGAGGCTGGTAGAATTATTCGACAAAAAGCAGGATATCCAGCCTATACTGCAACTCTAGTGAAATATGCTGAACTTATTTGCTCTAGACCAAATGGCCAAGCAAAAATTACTAACCTATCAACAATATAACTTTATTGCTTTTTTAAGCAGAGGAAAAGTATGATTGAAATTTTAAATGATTTATATGATATTGCAAACAAAATAAAACAAATTAATCCGTGTTATAAAATTTTTAGAAACGAGCAAAAGCACAGGTTTGAAATTCACTCTAAGCGAGGGAACAATCTTGTGCTTGAGCTTGTTCTTCCTTTTGATAAACTTGACTATCGAACGGTGAATTTGGTGAATAAAACAAAAATTGAAAACGCAGATGCTTTGTTTGAAGAAATTGAAAAAACAAACAATAAATTAAGTGGAGGTTGCTAATGACAGTTAGAGATATAGTGAAACTTTCAAGCACGATGCTAGAATTGAATGATGTGCTGAACCTTGAATGTTTGAATGATGAAACTTTTAATATTACAAAAGAATATAATGTTACAACTGAAGATGAAAAAAATTGCCTTGTAAAACTGGTGCGATGTTTTAATAATGTCTACACCGAAATTGCAACAGATTATTTATCTTTGGTTAAAATTGAAAATATAACTGTTGAGTCGGGAAGTTTTGATTTAACAAACCTTTCAAATAAGTTTTATAAATTCATCAAACTTTTAAACGAATTTGGCGAAGATGTGCGATGTGAAATTTATGATGAAATTTTATATGTTAAAAACGGGAAATATAGGCTATATTATTGCTATGTTCCCGAATTTGCAACGCTAAATGACAAAGTTAATAATTTTAACGGAAGAGTGACGGAAAGAGTTTTTGCCCTTGGATTAAATAAGGAATTTTGTTATATGAACGGGATGCTTGATGAGGCGAATTTTTATCGCAACGAGTTTGAGCGAAGTTTGGAAAAAAGTTATGGAGACAAAAAAAATATTGTTCTTCCTAAACGAAGGTGGTTTTAGTGTTTTCGAAGAAAAAACAATTAAAACAAGAGCAGAAAAAAATTTTTGTTGAAATTTCGGACTTTTCAAAGGGCTTAAATTTTGACAAGGACGAAAACGCTTTGGACCCGAACTATTGCGTTAACACTTTTAATTTTGCCTATAAAAACGGAGTTTTGACCGAAAATTATGGCTTAAAAAATCTTCAATGCCCAAACTATGAAGACGAAACCTTGAATGATATGAAACAATATTGGGAAAACGAAGTTGTGAATTTCAAAAAGGTGTGGATGTTTAAGGTGTATGATGAATTTTATGGTGGAAGAGTTGATAAACTATTGTTTTATTCGGATACTCAAAAATTGTTTTTTAGCAGAATAATTACGTCTATTCCACTGATTTTGGAGGTGTCGAGCAAAGTTTACAGCGAAATGCCAGATTTTGCTTTTGACCTTAAAATTGATGGTGTTGACTATAATATTTTTGGAAGCGAAAAGATAGGGGTGTATCGCTATGATGGGGCAGTTGAACCTGTTGTTTGCGAAAATCTTCCGCCAATTAGTTCGATTTGCGA
>CAYXET010000054.1:0-6355 GCA_964464025.1 uncultured Christensenella sp.
CCGGAACAGAAGGTTGGTTTGCAACCTATGAAGGATCAGGTGCAATTGTTGGTTCTATGAAAGCAATGAACGCCTTAATCACTCCATACGGAAACACTTTGCTAGATTCAAAAGGTGAAAAAATCAACGCAATTGCTGTTTACAAGTCAGGTTCTGCCGAAGGTTTAACAACAAGCACTATTCGTGGCACATTCGCAGACACAGATGAAAAATATACAAATGGCTTAGATTTTTCAAATTCAAGCATAAGTGCAACAAAACAATCAATCATTGCAAGCCTTGCCGCACAAGGAATGACTCAAACCCAAATTGAATCTACTCTTGCACAAATGGCAGTTTTGCAAACGTTTAATGGTGCAGTTGGTGTTCCGGGAAACTCGGGATGGCTTGTTGAACCAGATCAAACAACCTTTGCAAATAGTGAGAACTATATGGGCGTTTACCTATTCAATGGAATGGGAATAGTTATGGGGCTAAATAAGGCTGCATAAAAAAGCGAATAAAAATAGTTAGATAAAATGTCTAGCTATTTTTTTAACGAAATTTAAACCAAATGAATAGACTATAATAGGAGACTTTTTATGGCAATTTTAAACACGGCAGAATTATCTTTGGCATTTGAAAATCCCGACGGCGGATTTGTATCTGACAACATAAAAAGTAACACAAATAGGGTGAATAAGATGAGCGTTGATGTTGTGGTGGCAAAATCTGCCCAAAAAGATTGGACTATTCCAAAAGAAGAATTGGTTGTTGAAACAACAATCACAAATAACACCGATTTTAATATTGAAAACATAACTATGCTCGACACTTTGTCGACGGGTGCAAGTTTTAAAGAGCAAAGTGTGAAAGTTGGTTCGCAAGAATATCCTTCGCTAAATCCAATAACGGGTTTCACTCTTCCAGTAACTCTTGGCGGATTTGGAATGGATATGACAATATCCTATTCTATTGTTGTCGACGAGTTTACTGTTGAAGAAAAACTTCAAAATTCGTCAAAAATTTCAATAACTGTTGATGGCACAAACTACGATATTTCTTCAAACGTAAAAGAAATTACAATTCTTCAAAATGATGTTCAGCTTTTAAAAATTGCTGATAAAACTGCGGTGAAATCAACCGATATAATCACCTATACAATCACAATTTCAAACAACGGAAAAATAAAAAACACAAAGTTGTTTTTCAAAGATGAAATCCCGCAAGGAACAATGTTTGTTGAAAATAGTGTGGTTGTTGACAACCAGCAAAAAGCAGGGCTTAACCCTGCAACTGGCTTTTCTCTTGCCGACCTAGATCCAAACAGTTCCACAACTCTCTCTTTCCAAGTTCAAGTTGATTAAATTGAATAGATTGCCTGCAAAATTTTGCATTTGATTAGATTTTAATTATTTATTTGACTAACAAAAATGAAATTAATTTTAAATAAAATTTTCTCCGTTTCATTTGTTTAATTATTCGCTTGATTGCTTATCATGATTGTCATTAAAGCTTTGAAAAGTTGTTGCACTGGCTTAAAAAGTAAGAGTAACTTGATGTTGCCCAATCTTTTTATCGCCCAAATTAAATTATTGGTAATTAAATTTAATTTATACTTCAATTTATATTAAATATAAATGAAAATTATAAGTAAAATATAACTTATAAAATAGTGCACAAGTTTTGCAACAAAATTTTTTAAAAAATTATTGACAATTTTAGGCTGTTTTTAATATACTTTCAGTAGAAACTTAATATTATTTTGGAGTGAATATGCAAACAAAAAATTTATCGAAAATTATTATATTTTCCCTAATCATTTTGTGTTTAACATTTGGTTTTGGAACCTTTTTTAATTTAAAAGACGAAAAAAGATTTTATGCCGAAACTGAAAAAGTTGAATATGGAGAATATCTTTCCAATTTAACGCCTATCACGCAATCGATAGGTTATGACAAATTAAAAACAGATAAAAATATGAGTGGAGCAAAAATTTCTTTCATCGTTAATGGCGAAAGAACCTATTTTGAAAAGGGTATTATGGCACACGCAACGTCTACACTTGTTTATGACCTTGGTGAAAGTCACCCTTATGAATATTTTTCAACATATCTTGGAATAGATGCCGTGCAGAATGGGAAAGGTGATGCAAAATTCTCTGTTTTTTCTTCATTAGATAACGAAACTTGGAAAACTGAACTTGAACCAACAAATAAAAACAGTGGTGAAGAAGCAACTTTTCTTAAATTTTCCGTTAGTGGAGTAAGATACATAAAATTTGTTTTCGACTCTAAGGGGAACAACAACTATGATCACACTGGGCTTGGAGATTGCAAGGTTTTTACAGTTGGTTATGATTTTGAAAACAGTGAAGATTTTTTTAAAACTGTTGAATACTACAATAACTTGTTCGCAGGCAAAACTTCACAAGAAATTTTGCAAAATTATAACTTAGAACTTATGCAACGAAAATTTATAGAATCGGTTGGATATGATAATCTTAAATATAGCTTTTTGAAAGGAACAAATGAGGCTGACCGAAGAGCGATGCTAAATTGGTTATATAATGACCAAAAAGCACTAAAAGATTTTGTGACCGGCGGAAAACCTAATGGTGGGAATTATATCAAGGCCATAGACGTTTTGTCTAAGTTATATAAAACTTATGCTAATGACCTATCCGACACAACAGCATTGTTCGAGCCAGAAGCGGGTTCAACAAGAAATCGTGGCGATGTTTATCGCACAATGATGATTTCAATTGCACTTACAAATGCAAAATCAGTTTATGGTTGGGTGAACTCTGGCGATATACTAGATCCACTTGCAAGATATGAGGCTTTCAAAAAAACATATCTTGCAGAAGATTATCATTTAAGATATTACATTTTTGAAAATCTTTGTGTTGAAGAAATGAGATATCTTATGAGTTCACGTATTAACAGTGAAGAAATATATTGGCTTAATGCTTATGCAACAATAAAATATGGAAGTGCAACTTATCCGGCAGTATATTCACCACATAGGCATATAAAATATGGCCGAGATTGGAACTATAAAGCCAAGGGATATTATGAAGAAGAAAATTTTCAACAATATAACGAAAAATATATGTTAGAGCAATATGGCGTGCACCTTACTTCAACCCCGCGACTTTGGATGGCTATGGACGGCAGTCAAATTTGTTGGGGAATTTCCTATTTGGGCACAAACTTTGCTTCCGCGTTTGGTGTTCCGTCGCACTATGTTCGACAACCCGACCATGCAGCCTTTTTAGTGTATAACAAAGATTCTAACGGAAGAACAATTTGGACAATTGACAATGATATTTTCGGTTGGACAAAAACTTGGATGAATGAAGATACTGTTGGAAATGGAAACAATCGAATGATGTGTGACTGGGGCACAACTGGCTCTGAACAAGTTAAACTTCAAAATGGAACATATATTCTTTTGGCAGCAACTGCACTTGACGACCAAGAAAACTATGAGAATGCTGAACTTATCCTTAGTTTGAAAAGTTTAACAGAAAAATCCGAACAGGAAGAACTTTTCAGACAAGCTTTGTCGATTATGCCCTATCACCTAGATGCTTGGTATGAGCTTATTAAATTATACATTAGCACAGGCAGAAGCGACGAAGACCTTATGAGGCTTGCCGAAGAGATTGCCACAAATATGTATTGCTTTCCTCTTCCTATGCACGAACTTATTGGATTAATTAAAACTGAACTAACAACTCGAAACACCGACTCGTCTTTAATTCAACTTGCAAATGTTGAAAACATTGATAATATTGCCTTACAAAAAGCAACACAGGTTAAAACAGACGATAACGCAAAAAATTTGATTGCTCAACTTGACCCTTGCATTCAAGAAGCAAAATATATTCTTGGAATTGTTGAAGATGAAAAGCTTGCAAGTTTTTCGTTTGACGGCGAAAATAAAAACAAATTAGTGTTCAATTCAAAATATTCAAGTGTTAGATATAAATATAGCATTGACGGCGGAGTAACTTGGAGTGAAGGACTTGCCACAACAAGTGAAAATTTAACTCACGAACTAACTTTAAGCGAACTAAACAGCATAACAAGCGCAAACGACATTTTAATTTGGCTTGAAGGCTGGGGAACAGAAAATGTTGAAAAAGCGTTCAGAATTGACATATCCGACGGCGTTGCTGTTTCTGGGATAGAAGAAAATGATAACGAGAATAAATTCCTAGGAACATTTAATAAACAAGAATATTCCCTAGACAACATAGTTTGGCAAGACTTGACCGAAGAGAGCCTTTTTGAAGGCGAAAAAACTGTGTATGTCAGAAACAAAAGAACAGGAACAACTCTTCAAGGCGAAGCCACAACCTTTGTGTTTACAGATAACACAAATTCTGTTCGAAACTACATTTCAATTTCAAACCTAGAACTATTTGCCTATTCAACCGAAGAAGCCTCTCGAAACGACTATGCAAAACACGCAATAGACGGAAAACTTTCAACGCGTTGGCATACAAAATGGAAAGGCGGAGACACGGATAGGTTCATCGCCATAAAACTTAACAAAAGCAGATACATCAGCGGCCTAGACTACACACCAGTGGGTGGAAACGGAACAATGCTTTCATGCAGTGTATATGTCAGTCAAGACGGAACAAATTGGACACTCGCAACAAGTGTTAGCGGGCTAGGAAACAATTCGACAAAAAAATCATTAACATTCACCCCAGTTTATGGACAATATGTGAAAGTTGTTGGAACAAACACAGTTGGTGGTTTTTGTTCGGCACGATTAATTGAATTTTTTGAAGACACAACAATGGCTGAAAAACAAATTAAAAGTTTAGAGATAGAAGTTTTGCCAAAACAAAGTGTTTATATTATAAATCAAAAAATTAACTATAACGGCTTGCGAGCAAAAGTGGTTTTTCAAGATGATAGCGCTGCAATCATTCCAAACGAATTATTAACTCTTGAAGATATAACTTTCACTCAAATTGGTGTTCAAAATATAATCATAAAATATGGCGAAACAATTCAAACAAATTTTGAAGTGCATGTTATAGACATCAGCGATAGCGTTGCCTTGGTTGGTGAAAATTATTATTCTTCTTTAAAAGATGCAATTGAAAACATTTCCCAAGAAGGCACAATTGAACTTTTAAAAGATGTTGAAGTTACATCAACTTTTGCAATTTCAAGCAAAATCATAATAAACGGGAATAATCATATTTTAACTCGACAAAGTGATTTCACGTCAGCAATTTTCTCAGTTTCTGGCACCGGAAAGTTAGAAATTAATAACTTAACAATAGACGGCGGGGCAGTTTGGACAGGCGAAGCAAACAGCGTGCTTGGTCGTGGCACAACAAACAGCGGAATTATTGCCACTGCACCACTAATTTCAGCCGCAGAAAATTCAACGCTTATCCTAAACAATTGCGAGTTGAAAAATAATTATAACAACTATTCAACAAATGCCCAAGGAACTGGTGGTGCAATTTTTATGAGAACAAGTGCGATTGCAACAATTACAAACACAAACATAACAAATTGCCATTCATTTTTGTTTGGCTCAGCAATCTACACACGAGATAATTCTTCGCTTACAATTAACAGCGGAACATTCTCTGGAAACAGCGGAAATTCAAGTAAAAACACAACACTATTTTGCGTCGATAATAGTTCAGTTTGCGTTATAAACGGCGGAACGTTTGAAAATAACCTTGCATACAGCAAAGGCGGAGCGTTTTGGGTTTCTAACGGTCGATTAGATATCAACGGCGGCAAGTTTAAAAATAACTATTCAACATGCGGTGCGGGCATCTATTTGTATGGAAACGCAAAAGTTAACATTGCCGATTTTGAAGAAATGGAAGAAGTCTATCTTCCTAGTGGCAAAAAGATTTATGTTTTAGGTTTGCTTTTAGATAAGACTTTGAATGTGAAAATGGCAAACACCGCAAATGACACGGTTGTTGCAATATGTGAAGAAGAAGAGTTGATTTACAAAGTTTTAAAGTCTATTGTTGTGACTGATAAACTTTTATACGTAGACGGAACAAACATTAAAATTAGTGACAAAACAAATGCAAAAGCAATGATTGTTAGTGGTGGAAGAGAAATTTATTTTTCAAACCTGCTTCAAGCAATTAATTGTGCTGATGACGGAGATGAAATTGTTTTAAAAGATAACGCAACGCTAAGTGAAGAGATTGTTGTTGAAAAAACGATTACAATTAATTTTTCTGATTATCTTTTGGAAGGAATTGAAAATATAAAAACACAATCTTTGTGTAGCACCTACTCGGAAAACAAAGTAGAAATTAAAAGTCATACGTTTAATCAAAACATAACCTATGTTTGGAGTGGAGATA
>CAYXET010000055.1:0-6256 GCA_964464025.1 uncultured Christensenella sp.
AGTAAGAATAATTTGATGTCGCCTAATCTTTTTATCGGTGAGTTTTAAATTATTGCTACTTAAATCTAATTTAATTTAATTTAATTTAATTTAATTTAATTAATCAAATCAACCAAAAGATTTTGAAAAAACAATATTGATAAAAATAGACAAAATAACGCAATTTTGCCTATTTTTTTTGCAAAAAAAATTGCTAAAATTAAATCGAGAGGGAAAAATGGAAATAAAATCTAGAATTTATAAAAACGCCCTATATCTTTCTTTGAAAGGAGAGTTGGACGAAAACACCGCAACCTATACGCGTGAAACGCTCGACACTCTTTTAGATAGTGAAAATTTTGGGCAAGTTATCATAGACCTAGGTGAACTTGAATTTATGGATTCGACAGGCGTTGGAATTATGATTGGAAGATACAAAAAGTTAAAAGATAAAAACGTTGGAATATATTTAACCAATCCAAATAAACATATTGATAAAATTTTTGAAATGACGGGGCTATATAAAATTATGCCAAAATTAGTTTAGGAGTGAAAAATGAAAGTTATTAATGAAATGAAGTTAACAATAAAGGCACTATCAATTAATGAAGGTTTTTTAAGAAGCACAATTTCGGCTTTTTGTGTTCCGCTAAATTTGAGTTTAGATGAACTTGTTGAAATTAAAACCGCAGTGAGTGAAGCTGTTACAAATTGTGTTGTGCACGCCTATCCAAACTGTGTGGGTGATATTAAAATTTGTGTGAAATTATATCCGAACAAAGTTTACATATCAATTTCCGATGAGGGCGTTGGAATTGATGACCTTGAAAAAGCACGTGAACCTTTTTTTACAACAAAGCCCGAAGAAGAACGCACAGGAATGGGTTTCACGGTTATGGAGAGTTTTATGGATAAGGTGGATGTTAAACAGAATTTAAAAAGTGGTGTGACTGTTATTATGGAAAAATATTTTAAAAATTCTAGTGCTAATTTAAAGGAATTTAATGCTTAGCCAAGAAGAAACTTTAGAGTTTATCAAAAAAGCTCAAAGTGGGGATGAATTTGCAAAAGAAGAATTGATTAATAATAATTCACCACTAATTAAAAGTATAATTAAATTTTATAAAAATAAGGGCGTCGAATATGACGACCTTTATCAACTTGGATGTCTTGGATTTGTTAAGGCAATAATAAATTTTAAGCCCGAATTTAACGTTAAATTTTCAACCTACGCCGTGCCTATGGTTGCGGGCGAGGTGAAAAGATTTTTGCGAGATGACGGCAAAATTAAGGTTTCAAGGGCACTAAAAGCATTGTGTATCAAAATTAATAAGTATATAAATCAATATAGAAGCGAACACGATGAGTCGCCGTCGGTTGAACAAATTAGCAAAGAGTTTTGCATAGAAGAAAGTGAAGTTATGTTTGCGCTAGACAGTTCACGCGCCCCGCTTAGTTTAGACGAACAAGTTGACGACGGAAATAATAAAAGTCGCACACTTGTTGAAACAATTCCAGAAGACGACAATTTTGAAAATTTGTTGAATAGAATTACGCTTGAAGAAATTATAAAAAATTTAAACGAGCGTGATAGGAAGATTATTTATCTTCGATATTATCTTGACCAAACTCAAAGTGAAGTTGCAAAAAAATTGAACGTAAGTCAGGTGCAAGTTTCAAGGTTGGAGTTGAAAATTTTAGAAAAGATTAAGAAAAAATATAAAGTGCAGTAGTTTTTTCTATAATAATCTCGTTATCGTTTTCTTTTTCATTTTTATTATCGTTTTTATTATTTGTCTTCTCATTTTCATTGTTATTTTCTATTAAATTGTTAATTGTTTTTCCATTTTCTTTATTAATTTTGTTTAAATCGCTTATTGTCTTCTCATTTTTGTTGTTTTGTTTATCAAAATCACTTAGAATTTTTCCGCTTTCTTTGTTAATTTCATTTGATTTTTCTAAATTGTTTTGTTGAATGCTATCAACATTGTTGGTGTCAATTTTTTTTGCATCATTGTTATTATTAATTTTTTTATCACTAATATTTTTCTTAATAATTGATTTATTGTTACTAATATTTTTACTATCATTCAAAACAGAGCTTTTTTCTTTGTCAGTGCTTTCTTTATTAATATTTTCTTTTATATCTTTATTCAAAATAGTATCAAATTTTTTTTCATTCTTATTATCTAAAACATTGTTAGAAGTTTTATTATTTAAAATATCATTAGATGATTTACTATCTAAAACTTCGTTAGAAGATTTATTTTCAAAGTTTGAAATAATGTTTAAAACATCTTTTTTGTTTTTATCATTTATGTCAGAGCTCTTTTCTTTGTTAGTGCTTTCTTTATTAATATTTTCTTTTATATCTTTATTCAAAATAGTATCAAATTTTTTTTCATTCTTACTATCTAAAACATTGTTAGTCTTTTCGTTATTATTTTCATTATTTAATATGAAACTAGGAACTTCTTTTTTGCTATCACTCAAAATAGTGTTTTGATTGGTGGTTAAATTTTCTTTATCTATTTTTAAATTTGTGTTTTCATCATAAACTATGGGTTCAACGTTTTTATAGGTGTCAATGTTTCTATATCCGTTTGCATAGGTGTTCACGTTGTTTGGTGTTTGATTGTAATATCCATTTTGATAGGGATAGTTTGGATTGTTTGGATATCCGTTATAAAAATTATTCGAATTATACCCATTAAAATTGTTATAGTTAGACGGGAAACTTGGATGCTTTTGATTGTAGTATGGAGATTTTCCGTTGTTTGATTGATTTATATTTTTTGTGTTGAAGTTAGAGCTTGTGCTGTCATTGTTTGCATTGTTATTTGAATTATTTGTTGTTGAATTATTATTGCTCATTGAATTATTAGAGTTACTAATTGAATTATTGTTTTGTGTGTTATTTGTTGCAAAACTATTAGCATTTTTATCATTAGAATTGTTATTGGCACTATTGTTATTTGTGCCATTGTTGGCGTTGTTATTAGTGACACTGGTTGAAGAGTTGTTGTTTGCAGAAGAATTGTTGTTACAACAAGACGACATCAAATTGTTGCAATTATTCACGCACTCTAACGCTCCATTATAGCACGACAATCGATTTTCTAAGCACTCTAAAAGTCCAAGATAACTTGTTGTTAGTGTTTCGCTATTCGAGCCAAAATAGCCTTTTAAAGCTTTAAGAGTTTCAAGGTGAGAATTGCAATTTCCTTTGCAATCTTTTATTTTTTGGCAATAGGAATTAATTTGATTTGTATAAGTTTGGCAAAGATTTATTTTTTCTTCGTCAAGTTGAATTTCTCCGCTTGTTAGTTTGTTGCAAAGATTTTTGCATTCACCAATAGCGTTTTTAAGATTTTCTTGAGTTTGTTTGCATTGATTGTTCACATAAACACAATCGGTGCAAGCATTAAAAAGGCTATTCATTTTCGTTTTGAAAGAATTGTAATAGTCGTTGTCTAGGCTAGAAGTTGTATATTTTGCCAAATATTCCTTAGTTTGTGGGCTGGACATAAATTTTGGCTCATATTTTTGATAAAAAGCGTTAACTAGGTTGTTTCGGCTAAAAATTTGTTTAATTTTTGAAACCTTGCTTGTTCTTGGCCCAATTGCACTAACTTGTTCAACTTTGCTAAATTCAGGGATTGAAACATCGCTGTTTGAAACAATTTCAAGGTTATTTATTGCGTTTAACAAACTGCTTGTGCTTCTAGAAAGATTTTTTGCAATTAAAACGTTAGAATTTTTTGCACAACCAAAAAAGCTAATAACTAAAATTAAAGCGAATATACTCATTAAAATTTTCTTCATATTGTTCCTCCATTTTTTTTATTATGCTCGCAAATATTTTTTTTATTTATAGGTTTAAAAAATTTTTTTTAAGCAATTATTATTTAAAAAAGGGAAAACTATGAATATTAAAGAAAGAAACAAAAAATATAACGAATATGTCAGCAAAAAAGCTCCGCAATCAAAAAAATTCCCGTCACTAATCAATTCTTTTTGGGTGGGAGGGCTAATTTGTTGCGTGGGGCAAGGGTTCTATGACCTTATGGCCTATCTAAATCCAACACTAACGGATATGCAACTAACAACCTATATGCTTGTTATTTTAATTTTTATATCCACACTTTTAACTGGGCTAGGAATTTATGACAACATCGGAACTTTTGCGGGGGCAGGTTCGATTATTCCAATCACTGGTTTTGCGAACTCAATTGCAAGTCCGGCGTTAGAATATAAAAAGGAAGGGCTAATTTTGGGGCTGTGCGTGAAGATGTTCACGGTTGCAGGGCCGGTTATAGTTATGGGAACAGTGGGCTCGATTATTGTGGGAATAATATATTTCTTTATATAGGAGAATTATGAAAAAAGAATATAAATCTAAACAAACTATTTTTTTTAAAAACAAGCCAAAAATTATTGGAAATTATGCGCTAGTTGGGAAAAAAGAAGGCGACGGCCCTTTTGGACCCTATTTTGACCACGTTTTGAAAAACGACCTTTTTGGTGAAAAAAGTTATGAAAAAGCCGAAAGAAAGATGCTTCAAACAGCAATATATGGTGCAATCGAAAAAGCAAAACTAAGACCAAGCGAAATTGATTGTTTGGTGTCGGGCGACCTTTTAAATCAAATTATAAGTTCCTCGTTTTCGGCACGAGAATTGCAAACAAGTTTTGTTGGGCTTTATGGCGCGTGTTCAACTATGGCCGAAAGTTTAATTGTGGGTGGCATTTTGATTGACGGCGGATTTTACAAAAATGTTGCTTGTGCAACAGGAAGTCATTTCAGTTCAGCCGAAAAGCAATATCGCTATCCCTTAGAACTTGGAAATCAACGTCCACCGGTCAGTCAGTGGACGGTAACGGGCAGTGGTTGCACAATTTTGAGTGAAACTGGCAGCGATGTTTGTTTAACTTCGGCAACAATAGGAAAGGTTGTGGATTTTGGCATAACCGATGCAAATAATATGGGGGCAGCAATGGCACCAAGTGCATTTGAAAATCTTTTTGCACATTTTAAGGAAACGAAAACAAAGCCAAACGACTATGATTTGATTGTGACGGGTGACCTTGGGAAACTTGGCAGTGAAATTTTGATGGACCTAATGGAAAGTGAAGGTTATAGATTTGGAAGCAACTATAACGACTGCGGACAAATGATTTTTTCAAAAAATCAGCGAGTTTATCAGGGCGGAAGCGGAGCGGGGTGCAGTGCCAGTGTTTTGAATGGCTATATAATTCCGAAACTAAAAAAGGGTGAATTTAAAAAAGTTTTGTTTTGTGCAACTGGGGCTTTGCTAAGTCCGCTTTCAACTCAGCAGGGCGAAAGCATTCCGGGAATTTGCCATATTGTGACCATCGAAAAGGAGGAGAAATAGTATGTGGTTGACTTATCTACAAGTTTTTTTGGTTGGCGGAACAATTTGTTTTTTGGCGCAGATTTTAATTTTAAAAACAAAAATGACGTCGGCACGAATTTTGGTTTTATTTCTTCTAATTGGCATTGCGCTTGAAGCACTAGACCTATACGACCCACTTGTTGAATTTGGGAAAGCTGGGGCAACTGTTCCGATTATGGGTTTTGGAAGAACACTTGCAAAAGGGGTTATCAACGGCGTGACTTCAACTGGAATTATGGGAATTTTCACAGGTGGGTTAAGTGCAACGGCCACCGGAATTGGCGCAGCGGTGTTTTTCAGTTTTGTTTTTGCGTTAATTTTTAACAGCCACACCAAAAAGGCGTAAAAGTTCTTAAATTAAATTAAATTAAATTAAATTAGATTTAAGTAGCAATAATTTAAAACTCACCGATAAAAAGATTGGGCGACATCAAATTATTCTTACTTTTTTGTAGTAAAAAGGGACTATTGCGCGTGGGGGTTGCGATTGCGTCAAAACTCTCATTTCTACTCATTTTGCTTGCAATGCTTGCAAAATTTCGATTCGAACGTTCGGTCTTTCCTTTTCCCAAAAACAACAAGTGTTTTCGGGAGCCCTGTGTGTGCCCATAAACGCTTTTTTTATTTTACAAAAAATTGAGTTATTGCACGCTAAGGAGTTTTTTATTTTTTATCATTAATAAAATATAAATATAAACATTTTTTAAATTTATTACACATATCAAAAAAGTTTGCACTAAAATACTAGTTTTGAAATGGCAAAAGCGGATTGCAAAAAAAAATTAAAAAAATTTTAAAAAAATTCAAAAAAGTTGTCGAAAACGCTTGACATAAAAATTAGAAAATGGCACAATTTAGTT
>CAYXET010000056.1:0-6201 GCA_964464025.1 uncultured Christensenella sp.
ATTCTTCCATCCATAATAAGTTTCTCAAGACTTAGTCTTGCAACTTCTCTTCTTATTGGGTCAAACCCAGAAACAACAATATTTTCAGGTGTGTCGTCAATAATCAAATCAACACCTGTTGCATTTTCAAGTGCTTTAATGTTTCGCCCCTCTCGACCTATAATTCGGCCTTTAATTTCATCATTTGGCAATGTAACCGACGTTACAGTAATTTCACTTGTGTGGTCTTGAGCACATTTTTGAATTGCCAATGAAATTATGTCTCTGGCCTTTTTGTTTGCCGTTTCCTTTGCTTCTTCTTCAATTTCTCGAACAGATTTTACCGCATTTTTTCGTGCTTCTTCTGTTATGGAATTGATAAGCATACTTTTTGCTTCTTCTTTGCTTAGGCAAGACACACGTTCAAGTTCTTTTGAAATGTTTAATTTTATTTGCTCGGCTTGCTTTTTGCAATCTTCCACATCTCTTAGTTTTTGTTCAATTTCTTGTTTTGATTTTTCTAGTGAATCTGATTTGTAATCTAATTGTTCTTCTTTTTTGGTCAAAAATTCTTCTTTTGCATAGACTTTTTCTTCCAAACGTTGAACTTCGTTTCTTCGTTGACGAATTTCGCCATCAACTTCTATTTTTAGTTTATGTGCCTCTTCTTTGGCTTCAATTATAGCTTCTTTCTTAACATTTTTTGCGTTATTATAGGCATCTTCTAAAATTTTAACTGCCGATGCTTTTGCACGTTTTAATTTTGTGTCAACTACAATTTTCATCAAAATTGCGCCGGTGCAAATGCCAACTGATAAACCAATTCCTAGCCATGCCATTATTGGGCCAGCACCAATACTAAAAATAGAAGCAAATATACTATATGTCATAATATATCCCCCTATCTATTAAATTTTATATATAAAAAAGATTGATTATAATTCTATATATACTATAATATTACCTATATCTGAAAAAAAAGTCAACCAATTTGATTAACTTTTTTAAAACAAAAAATATATATTTTTAAAAATACAAAAAAACTAAAAATATACTATAATTTTCACTTATCAACAAAAACTAAAAGTCTCTGTTTTTGTGCTAATTAAAACTTTTTTAGTAGATTTTCAAAATAATCTACAAACTCGGTTGACGAAATTTGTTCTTTTTGCTCAGTTTTATTGTCTTCAAGCTCAATATAACCTTCGTTAAGACTATTTCCAAAAACAGCAACAAATGGTGAGCCAACAACCCTTGTATCCTTGATTTTTGCACCAATAGAAACGTCTTTTCGGTCGTCGAAAAGCACATTTATGCCACGAGAAAGAAGTTCGTTATACACATTTTCGGCAAAAGCAAGTTTTTCTTTGTCATCGGTTTTTGGAATTATGCTTAGTTTATATGGCGCGATGTTCACCGGAAGAGCAACTCCGCAAAATTGTCCATTTTGATAAACCGCGTTGTTTTCATAGACCATTGCAAGTGTTCGACTTACTCCAATTCCATAGCAACCCATAATATAATTTCTGTTTTTTCCGCAATCATCAACGAATTGACCATTCATTGTTGACGAATATTTATCATCAAGTTGGAAAATATGCCCAAGTTCAACTGCTTTTTGCATAACAAGCGAACTTGTGTCGTCGATTCCATAATATTCTTTTAAATATTCTTTGTGATCAGGTCGCTCCAACAGTTCGGAATTAAATGCTTTTTTTGAAATTGGGTCGAACAAAATATTATCTTCACCAATCGTTGATAAGCACATAAATTCTTCCGATTTTGCCCCGCCAATGTCGCCATTATCTGCACCAACAGGTTGAACATTCAGCCCAAGTTCATTAAAAATGTCGAAATATGCCTGTTTTATGTTTTCATATTCCTTGTTTAAGTCGTCACTGTTTCGTCCAAAACTGTATGCATCCATCATATCAAACGATTTTCCACGAAGCAAATATCCACGCGACCTTAACTCGTTTCTAAACTTCAAGCCAATTTGATAAAATGTGATTGGCAATTGTTTGTGAGATTTTAATCTTGAACGAGCAAATTTAACCACTGCTTCTTCGGCAGTTGGTGCCAAGCAATAATTGCCATATTTTGTTTTTGACGTGAACATAACTTCACTTGATGTATATTTTTCAAGTCTTCCAGATTCTATCCAAATGTTTTCTGGTTGCAAAATTGGAAGAGAAATTTCGGCACAACCATATTTATTCAAATGTTTTCTGATAACGCTATCAATGTTTTGTTTTAGAAGATATGGAATATGCCCAAAAGCATAGATTCCACTTGCGAACAAGTCTAGTTGCCCTGTTTGAACTAGCATATCTTGAACAGGAAATTGTGTGTCGATATTATTTAATTTTTTTGATATTAGTCCTATATTTGAAACTCTCATTTTTTCTCCTATTAAACAACAACACTAACAAGCCTATCTTTGATATAGATTACTTTTTTAGGCGAGTTTGACAAATGTTGTTGAACACATTCTATTGCTTTTTGTTTTACTTCTTCTTCACCAAGATTTTTTGAAATCATAATTTTCCCACGAACTTTTCCGTTCACTTGCACAGGAATTTCAACTTCGGTTTCAACAATTTTGTTTTCGTCAAAAGTTGGCCACGCCTCGAAGGCAATTGTTTTGTTGTGCCCAAGTTTTTCCCACAATTCTTCGGTCATAAATGGGCAAACAGGGTTAAGAAGTTTAACAAATCCTTCCATCATATATTTTGGAATGTAACTTTCCTTGCTAACTGCATTTATGAGAATCATCATTTGAGAAATTGCCGTGTTGAAACTTAATTTTTCATAATCTTCGGTAACTTTTTTCACTGTTTGGTGATAGATTTTAATCAAATTTTCATTTTCTTCGTCTTTAATTTCCTTTTCGTTAAAAATTCTAAAAACTCGGTCTAGAAATTTTTTTGATGCTGCAACACCGTTATTATCCCAAGGCTTACTTTCTTCAATTGGTCCCATAAACATTTCATATAAACGCAATGTATCGGCGCCATAATCAAACACAATTGTGTTTGGGTTAACAACAAATTCTGGGTAACGTTTGCCCATTTTAATTCCATTTGCACCCAAAATTATCCCTTGATGAACAAGTTTTTTGAAAGGCTCACTTGTTGGAACAATTTTTTTGTCGAAAAGATAATTATTCCACATTCTTGAATATAACAAATGACCAACCGCGTGCTCATTTCCGCCAACATAAAGGTCAACTGGCATCCAGTGCTTCAAAAGTTCTGGGTCTGCCAAAGCATTGTCATTGTGCGGGTCGATATAACGAAGATAATACCAACTTGACCCAGCACTTCCCGGCATTGTGTTTGTTTCTCTTTTCCCATTTTCTCCGTGATAGCAAACATTCACCCAATGTTTCGCCTTGCTTAGCGGGCTGCTACCATCTTTTGCGGGGCTATAATCTTTCACTTTTGGAAGAACAAGCGGCAAATCTGAGTCATCCAAAGCAACATCTTTTCCGCAATCTAGGTGAATGATTGGAACGGGCTCGCCCCAATAACGTTGACGAGCAAAAATCCAATCACGAATTTTATAATTTATTGTTTTTCGTGCTTTGCCCATTTTAATTAGTTTTTCGGTGATTTTTTCTTTTGCTTCTTCAACAACCATCCCTGAAAATTCTTCACTATTAACTAGTTTGCAGCCTTTTGAAAGATAATCTTGTTTTTCAAACGCTTTTTCAGTGCAATCTCCACCCAAAATAACTTGAATAAAGCCAATATTGTGCTCTTTTGCATATTCAAAATCACGTTGGTCGTGACAAGGAACAGCCATAACCGCACCTGTTCCATAACTTGCCAAAACGAAATCACCCAAAAATATTGGAATTTCTTTGTTATTAACAGGATTAATTGCCATTATTCCTTCCAATTTAACACCAGACTTTCCTTTGTTAAGGTCAGTTCGCTCTAGGTCACTCAATTTTTCGGTTTCTCGCCTATATTTTTCAACTTCGGCCCAATTTTCAATCCTTGGCTTTAACTCGTCCACAAGCCTATTTTCAGGCGCCATAACCATAAATGTTATTCCATAAATTGTTTCTATGCAAGTTGTGAAAATTGAAAACTTTCCGCCACCCTTAATTTCAAAGTCAACTTCAACACCTTCGCTTTTGCCAATTCGGTTTCGTTGCATTGCTTTTGTTGATTCTGGCCAATCAATTTTATCAAGCCCATCCAAAAGTTTTTCGGCATATTTTGGCATATCAATAACCCATTGTTTCATATTTTTCTTAACAACGGGATATCCTCCACGCTCACTTTTCCCATCAACAATTTCATCGTTTGCAAGCACGCATCCAAGTTCTTCACACCAGTTAACAGGCATATCAACACGTTTTGCAAGACCATCTTGAAACATTTGTTTAAAAATCCATTGAGTCCACTTATAAAACTTAGGGTCACTTGTGTGAATTTCTCGGCTCCAGTCATAGGACAAGCCAATATTTTTCAATTGCTCGGTGAATGTTTCAATGTTTCGTTCAGTAAATTCATTTGGGTCGTTGCCCGTGTCTAGCGCATATTGCTCGGCCGGCAAGCCAAAACTATCATATCCAATTGGATGAAGAACGTTATATCCTTGCATTCGTTTCATTCGCGCAATAATATCTGTTGCTGTGTAGCCTTCAGGGTGCCCAACATGCAAACTTGCCCCTGACGGATAAGGAAACATATCCAAAACATAATATTTTGGCTTAGAAAAATCCCAAACATCGGTTTTAAATGTTTGATTATCTTCCCAATATTTTTTCCATTTTGCTTCAATTTCTCTAAAATTATACTCCATTTTAATTTCCTTTAACTATTTCTAATTTTCAAATTGTAACTATCAAGGTGCTTAATAAGTCCGCTTAAAAATTCGTCAATTTCATTTCCTTCAAGTGTGTGGTCGTTTGCCACCAACGAAAAACTTATTGTTATGCTTTTGTTGTCTTTCAAAAGTTCGCTTTCATAAATCTCTTTCAACTTATATCCCGCTACAATGTTGCTTTTATATTCGTCCAAAATTTTAGTTAAACTTCCAAACAAATAGTCTTTTGGGGTTAAAACGCTAACGTCAAAATTTACAGCTTGGAACTTAGATGGCATATTAATTTTTTTAAATTCTCCGTTAAGTTCACAAAGCAAACCAAAATCTAGTTCTAGACAAACAATGTTTAATCGCTTATCAATCAAATCGACAGTTTTTGGATGAACAACGCCAATATAGCCATAGTCAGCCCCGCACTCGTCAACAACTCTGAACGTGTTTTTTGGGTGCATATAGTTTGGTTTTTCGCCGTCTTTTAGCAAAATTTTTGTTGAAAGATTGTTTCTTGTATAATCAAAAATAAATTCTTTTAGTTTCTCAAACAATTCTTCATAACTTGACTTTTGACTTGCAAAACAAACAGCCAATTTTTTCTTTTCGTTCACCAAATTTTCTTCATTCAAACTTTCTGCACATCTGCCAATTTCGAAAATTTTAATGTTTTCAAAATTATTTCGATTTTCGCAAACAAATTTTAACAGCGTTGGCAAAAGTTCGCTTCGAATTCCACTTTGACCGGCATTTGAAGTGTCAACAAGTTTCACAACCGAATGTGAATTTATGTTGTGGCTTTCATTAAAATCTTTATATTCCCAAACATAAGAGTGCACTTCACTTGCGCCATATTTTCGAGCAAGAAGTTTTTTAACTTCAAATTCTTCACTAACACATCTATTAAGTTTAATAGGCTTTGGTTCAAAATTAAGTGGTCTTGGAGTTATGTTGTCATAGCCATAAATTCTTGCAATTTCTTCAACCAAGTCTTCGTTCATAGAAACATCTTTTGTTGCCCGGAATGACGGAACTTTAACAATAATCTTATTTCCCTCGCAATTAACAACAAAATCTAGTTTTGTTAAAATTTTCACAATCCTTTCTTTCGAAATGTCTTCGCCTATTCTTTTAGAAATAAAATCTTCGTCTATCACAATTGTGCTTTGTTCATATTTTTTGTTATAAACTTCACTAAAACTACTTGAAATTTTAGCGTCACTATCAATTTCTTTCAAAATTTTAATAATTCGAGCCATTGCAATTTTTGTCATCTCTGGGTCAAGAGATTTTTCATATCTAAGCGAAGCATCAGTCACAAGACCAATTTTTCGTGAAGTTTTTCGAATTTGCGAAGCGTCAAATGTTGCGCTTTCAAACAAAACACTT
>CAYXET010000057.1:0-6155 GCA_964464025.1 uncultured Christensenella sp.
AAGTGAATAAGAGAATTAAAATAAATTCTAAAAATTTTTTAAAAATGTTCTAAAACAATTTTTCTCCATATAAAATATTATAGATTATTAGGGGGAAATGATAATGAATGAAACAAATTTAATTAATAGCACATTCAGAAAAAATTTATCGGCGCAGCAATTGAATTTAGCGTCTCAAATTGCGCTGGAAGAGCCAATAGCAAAAATTTTGTGCGTTGATGCGTCAAGCCGAGTTGATTTTTACGAAGCACTTAAAGGTGAAATCAAACTTAATGGGCAGGTTTGTTTTAATGTTTTGTGCAGAACTGAAACAAACGAGCTTGTCACGCTAAAATCGCAAGAAAATTTTTCAACAAAAATTGAAGATGATAGCATCCAGCCAAACACTGCCATTTTGTTTAAGACTGACATAATCGAGTTTAAATCAGATTTATCAAGCGACGAAATAAAACTCAACTGTGCCCTGGAAATAAGCCCACAAGCGCTTATAACTGAAACGGTTAACAACTTTTCAACGCAAGACAATTCGATAATTTTAAACACAAACACGGTTAGTTTTTTGTCGTTAAAATCAAAAGGGAAAGTGGACTTTAATTTTGAAGAAAGTTTTAAGACCACAGATGATGTTGAAAAAATTTTGCTTTCAAAGGCAAACGTTCAAGTGAATAACTATTCTCTTGGCACGGGATATTTCACAATTGAAGGTCAAGTTGTTTTGAATGTTTTCTATCTATTAAACAGCGATAAAAAGGAGTTAAAAAACTTTGTAAAATGCTATAAATTTAAGGAAGAACTAGAAGTTGAAGATATCTCAAAAGACGGCGAATTAAATTTGCAAGCAGTGGTAAATAATTGTCAACTTGTAACAAACATTAATAGTGACGAGAACGAAAAAACAATTTCTTTCAGTGTGCCAATTGAAGTGAATTATGCCTATTGCACAAAAAATGAAAGCGAAATTGCAGTTGATGCTTATAGTTTAACGGATAAATTAAATTTAAACATTGAAAGTTTTAAAATTAGCAACAAAAATGAAAATATTCTTTTGGAAGAAAAAATTGACGGGCAAGTTTTGCTTGACGAAAACGCTCCAAGAATCTTGAAACTTCTTGGCTATGGCGGTGAAAATGTTAGTTTAACAAATGTTTTTGTTGATAATGAAAACTTGGTTATTGAAGGTTTGGCGAGCGTTGTTGTTGTATATTCTCAAGAGAATTTCGACGAGCAAGAAGACGTCGAGGAGTTTAATTCGGTGGTTGCAGAACTTCCGTTTAGTTTAAATTTTAGTCAAAGCGATTTTAATGGCGATGTTCTTTTTGCTAATGCTCTAATTAAAGACATTGATATTAAAATTCGAAAAGGAAGAGAAATTTTGATTGATATGGATATATCTTTTGCAATAAACTCTTCAAATTTTGTTGAAGAAATGGCGTTAACAAATGCAACAATTTCCGAGCCACTTTCGCCAAGAGAAGCGTGTCTTCAAATATATTTTGCTAAAAAAGGAAACACAATTTGGGAGATTTCAAAAGGGCTTATCACAAGGCCAGAGATTATTTTGGAGCAAAACCCAGAAATTAATCTTCCGCTAGAAGATGATACAAAAATTATTCTTTATAATCCAAAACGTAATTCATAAAACAAAAGCCTTTGTGTTAACACGAAAATTTATGTTATAAAGAATATAGTATGATGTAACATAACATAACATAACATAATTTAATATAATTTAATATAATATAATTTAATTTAATATAATTTAATATAATATAATATAATATAATATAATATAATATAATATAATATAATATAATTTAATTTAATTTAATATAATTTAAACAATTATAAAAATTAATTTATGGCTTTATAAATTTATTGATTTAGGAATTTATGAATTAATAAAATTATAAGTAAATTAATAAAATAGTAAATTAATAAAATAGCAAATTAATAAAATAGTAAATTAATAAGAAAATTAATATAATTATAAGCTAATTAATAAAATAAATTATTGATAATATGAAATAAAAACACTATAATTAAATATAAATTAATAATAAAAATTTATATAATCTATTTTATAGAAAATGTAAAACAAAACAATTTTAATTAATATAAGGATAAAAAAAGTCAAATAATAATTTTATAATGAAATTAATAAAATAAAAAGCATACAATAGAGGCAACTCTAAAATATGCTTTTTTTATCATAAATTATTTTTATAAAAACGCTATAATAAAAACTAATTAGTTCGTAATAAATAATTATTATGTAAAGGTTAAAAAATAATTAGTTTGTAATAAATAATTATTATGTAAAGATTAAAAAATAATTAGTTCGTAATAAATAATTAGTTTGTAAAGATTAAAAAAATAATTAGTTTGTAGTGTCTCATTTTTTGCAACAAAAAAAATTTGCCGCAATCGCAACCCCCACAGCGCAAGGGTTACTTTTTTCGACAAAAAAGTAAAAGTAACTTGATAACACCCAATCTTTTTATCGCCCGATTTAAATTATTGATTATTAAAATTAAAATGTTTTAAATTATTGATTATTAAAATTAAAATTAATTCTAGCTTATTAATAATTTAAAAATTTAATTTAATTTAATTTAATTTAATTTTCATTTAATATTTAATTAACATTTCGTGTTTAAAAATTAAAAATGTGTTAACAATTAAAATATGAAAATTTTTAATCTAGCACTTATTTCACTTCTGTTTGTCCTTTTTGCTTTCGGAGCGACGATGCTTTCGTCTTCAACATCTTCAACGCAAAATTCCGACTATCTTCGCTTGCACATTCGCGCGAATAGTAACCTTGAAAGCGATCAAAACATTAAGTTCGAAATAAAAAACAAACTTCTAAATCGCATTTCTTCAAACATTGCTTCCATAAGTTCAAAAGAAGAATTAGAACAATTTTTTTTAGAAAACAAAACAAAACTAGAAAATTTTGTTGATGAAATTTTGCTTGAAAATAATTTTAACTATAAAAGTCAAATTGAATTAAAAAACGAATATTTTCCAGCGCGCTCCTATAACAACACAACTTTGCAAAGTGGTTTTTATGATGCAATAATCATCAACCTTGGCAGCGGAGAAGGAAATAATTGGTGGTGTGTTGCATATCCACCTTTATGCTTTATGTATGAAAGCAATAATTTGGAAAATATTACTTATAAAAGTAAAATTATTGAAACAATAAACAAATTTTTTAATAAATAGCGAAAAATATTATTTAAACGATGTTATTAAAAACATTGATTTGAATTTTAATATATAAAAAGCTTTTGATAAAAATAACAATAATAATTAATTTGTTTTAATTAAAAATGTAAAAATTAAATAAAATTATATTAAAAATAAATTTATTAAATTAAAAGTTATGTTTAAACTTTATATTAAATTTTATATTGAAATCTTAAACAATTAAATTAAAAAAAATTTAAGGGGTAAAAATGAAAAATTTTAAAAAAATATTATCTTTTGCACTAATAGTCTTCACAATTTTTGGTTACATCACATTTTCGGCCTTTATCGGTGGGAATTTAAAAACAAGCAGTTCATCCAAAAGTTTGTCGAATGAATATAGCACTTTTCAAATGAGAGTTGCACAGTCAAAATTATATGAGCTTGGTTACTATCAAGGCGACATTAACGGTATTTTAAACGACGAAACTTTAAGTGCGTTAAAAAGTTATCAGGCCGACAATAATTTGCAAACAAGTGGGAAATTAGACAGTCAAACAACGGCAAGTTTGGGTGTTTCAAGTTCAACCCAAACAAACAGCGACGTTTATCTTCTTGCAAAACTAATATATTCCGAAGCACGTGGTGAGCCCTATGTTGGACAAGTTGCGGTTGGTGCGGTGGTGCTTAACAGAGTTGCCGATCCGGGCTTTCCAAACACTCTAGAAGGTGTTATCTATCAGCCTTGGGCATTCACAGCGCTTCACGATGGTCAGTTTGAACTTGAACCAAACTCAACGGCCTATCAAGCGGCGCAAGATGCACTTAATGGCTGGGACCCAACTTATGGTTGCATCTACTACTACAATCCAAAAACAGCCACAAGCAGTTGGATATTTTCGCGAACAACAGTTGTTACAATTGGTAATCACGTGTTTGCGGTTTAGGAGGTTAAAATGAAAACAAGACAAGTTATTGCATTGGTTGTTGTTTTTGCAATTCTCACCGGACTATTAACCGTTGGATTTGTCACAACAACGAACAATTTGGCAAATGTGAGCGGAAATTTAGAAAGTGTCTACACGCGAAATTTTTATGAACTGGTTAGTAATATAAACGACATTGAAGTTTCTTTAAGTAAAAGTTTAGTATCGCAGGATAGCACTATGCAAAAAAAATTATTCTATAAACTTTATGAACAGTGCAATCTTGCACAAAACAATTTAAGCCGAATTCCAGTTGAGCACAACGCAATAAATCAAACAACAAAATTTGTCAATCAAATGGGCGGATTTAGTTACTATCTTTTTGACAAACTAAACAATAATGAAAGTCTTAGTGAAAATGATTTTTCAAGTTTAACCGAACTTTACACGCTTTGCGTTAATGTTCAACAGATTTTGAATGAATATGCCTATCAAATTCAAAATGATTATAGCATTTTAAAAGACGTGAACATAAAAGACGGAAGTTTCAGCACAACTTTCACTTCGCTTCAACAAACAGGAATTGATTATCCAACGCTAATCTACGACGGCCCTTTTTCCGATTCTGTATTAAACAAAAAAGTTAAAGGGTTGACCGATGAGGAATTTAATTTAGAGCAAGTGAACAAAGAATTGCAAGAAATTTTTAAGGACTATGGTGTGAAAAGAATAGATTATAAAGAAGAAAGTCAAGGTGTGATTGCAACATATAACTTTAACATAACCTTAACAAATGGGCACGAATTTTATCTTCAAGTTGCAAAAAAGGGCGGACTGATTTTAACAATTAGTGGCTATCAACAATCAATAAAAGAGAATTTAACACTAGAACAAGCAAACAAAAAAGCTGAAGAATTTGCAACTATGCTAGAACTAGAAAATATGAAAGCTGTGTGGAGCACAAAAATCAACAATGTTGCCTATGTGAACCTATGCACAATTGTTAATGACACAATAGTATATCCCGAAATGATAAAAGCAAAGGTTAGTTTAGAGTCGGGTGAAATAATTGGCTGGGAAGCTCGAAATTATGCCTATAACAAACAAGAGCGCACCGACACAAAGCCAACAGTAACCGCTGCAAAAGCACGTGAAAAAGTAAGTAAACTTTTGACCATAGAAACCGAGAAAAAGGCAATTATTCCCCTAGATTTTAACAAGGAAATTTTGTGCTACGAGTTTAAGTGCACCTATAATAACTACACATATTATGTGTATATCAACGCAAAAACCTTGGTCGAGGAAAATGTTTTGCGGGTGATTGATACAATCGACGGCGAATTAATGATGTAAAAAGTGAGCATTGCTCATTTTTTTATAAATTTTTTTAATATTTTAAAAAATTTTTAAAAAATTATAGACTTTTCTTGAAAAATAGTCTATAATTAAACTATGGAAGATATTAATGAACAAACACTGGAAAAATTAGGAATTTTTGAATTAAGAAATTTCGCAAGAGAAATTGGGGTGCATTCTCCAACAACATTGAAGAAAAATGAATTAGTTGAAAAGGTGATGAGAATAGTAAACGGAATAGACGAGCCATGTGAAATCACAAAGCAAGGTCGTCCGCCAAAGTCAATAAACAGTATTGGCGATTTTATGAACGTCTTTATTCCTCAAAAATTGTATGAAAATAAAAAGGAAAAGATAAATCAAACTTATGCAGTTTTAAATGATAATGAAATAGACTACTCTTCAACTGAAATCGGCTCAAACGAGTTTAATTTCGCTGGTTTTATTCAAGTGCAGTCCGACCGAAGTTATTCTTTATGCTTCAAAGACGTTTTCACAGAAGAAATTGGCAAAGTAATTTTCATAAGCAAAATTCAAACAAATTTTTATCAATTAAAAACTGGCGATTATGTCACCGGGAAATATATTAAGATAGACGATAATAATCCGCTAATGCTAAAAGAGATTTATTCTATCAACGAAACTCCATTCACGCCAAACAAAGCAGAAGTCGAAGATTTT
>CAYXET010000058.1:0-6111 GCA_964464025.1 uncultured Christensenella sp.
TATGCAGAAAATTGTAGTTAGAAATATTTTTATGGAACAAAAAAATTTCAATCAATCTGCACTATTTAATTTATTTTCTATTGACTAAAAATTGAAAATCAAACTTCTTTAACATCTTCAACAGTAACATCAAATGTGATGATGTGGTGACCATTTATATCCAGTTCATCCAAACTAAATCCAGATATGGGGTTAAAATCGGGTTTTTGTTCATTGTTCACTTTAACACTTCCACTAACAAAAGTTACGCTAGCGGGCAAATTATCAACAAAAAATATGTTTTGATTTTTATACTTCCCAATGTTTGTGATAACGTGTTGATACATTAATGTGTCGCCAGCAATAACCACGCTTTTGTTTGAAGTTTTGTCGACCGTCAACTTGTTGTCTGTGATTGCAATTTCAACTTCGGGCGTAAATTCGCTCATATTTTTAACTTCGTTTGCGTCAAAAGTCACATTTGTTTTCACTTTAACGCTACTCCCGTCGGGATTTTCATCAATCACCAAAACATAAGACACAAGAAGCAAAGAATTGGCTTTCATTGAATTTGGAAGGGTTAAACCATTCATTATGTCTAAATTTTCATATGGTTCTTCGTCAATTGTAACCGAACCTTGCTTAAACGAGGCCGGCCCATTGATTGTTTCCTTTAATCGAATGTTTGAAATTTCGCTCATACTATCGTTAGAAAGCAAGATACTTTGCAAAATTTCGTCCTTTGAATATCCATATTCATACATTGAAGACCTATCTTTTGTAAACGCAACCGATAAATTTTCCGTTTTCGATTCGTTGCTTTTTGTGCTATATTCCTTCACTTCCCCTGAAATGGTGTAGTTTGATGTTATATTCGACATATTTTTGATAACCTTATCCATTTTTCACCCCTTGTTAACCTTAAACTTACATAATTTTTATAAAACATAATAATATCAATATAAGACATTATATGAACTAGTTAAAATTTATGACAACATAAATTTATGTTTGAAATTACATTTTTAAACCGCTAACATATTGCTTAAAATGAAGCAATTATAAAAGATTATTAAATAAAATAATTATAAAAGATTATTAACTTCTTTTTAATAATGTTAAAAATTAGAATAATATCTATATAATAAAAGATTTATAACCATTGATAATAATCACATTTCTATTAATTACATTAAAAATTACATATTTATAAAAAAATTTTTAATAGTAAAATTAAGAAGTAAAATTATAATAAATTATATATTCTATTTGATTTTATGTTAAACTAAAAATATGTATGAAATAATATTTAGTTCTAAATATATTAAATTGAAATAGTTTGATTTTAAAATTGAGAAGTAAATTTTTTAGTTAAAAAATTAATTATGAAAAAAAATTTATAAAAGATTAATAAAATAAAATAATCTTAAAAGATTATTGAAATCTTTTTAATAACAAAATTAAAAAATTGTAATTTTATAACAATATTTTTAATAAAAATTATAATAGGTTGACAATTTAAAAATTTTTACATATAATATTTTTGTTTGGGGGCGAGTTGGTTTTGACGGGCTATTTAGGGCAAAGTTAAGCACGCTGTGGGGCAGGTCACAACAAAAGGCAAACAAAATAAACGCAAATAATAATTTAAAAGCCGCTGCTTGCTAAAATGCAGAATTTAGTTTAAACTTCCACAAGGTTTATTCTAGGTTTTAATTTTTGTGGTAAATTAAATAAATTGCCAAGTTTATTTTCTTCACATTTGGCTCGCTAAAATAAATTTTGAAAATTTCTTTATTTTGGTTAAAAAACAAAATTTTCTAAGCGTGTAGAAAGATTTTGTCACATTAACTCGGACATGGGTTCAATTCCCATCGCTTCCACCAAAAAAACGCGAATATTAACAAACAAGTTCGTGTTTTTTTATTTGCTTTACTATAACAAAATTTATAATAAAAATAATTACATAAAATTAATTTATAATTACAAAAAATTTATAAAAAAACCCAACTAATAGGCGATGTTGGGTTTTGGCGCGGAGTTAGGGATTCGAACCCCAGATAGCTTTCACTATAACGGTTTTCAAGACCGCCGCTTTCGACCGCTCAGCCAACTCCGCAAAATATTAAATTATAAGCAATTTTTAAACATTAATTCTAAAAAATTAGCATTTTAATGTTTAAAGAGTTAATTTTAGAAAATTAATATTTTATTTTCATACAAAACAAAAATTTTAAAAAATAACATTTCATTGCTTTTTTATTATACACAAAAAAACTTTTAATTGCAAGTGTTTTTAATAAAATAATAAAATATTTTTTCATAAATTTTAATTCTAGCAAAAAATTATGTTAGTATTATTTATTGTTGGTTATTATTAGTTACTATTAATTTTTATTAAATATTATTAAATGATAAATGTTAGATGCTATTAAATATCATTTCTTATTATTAGTTATTGCTAAATATTACTAATTATTATTAAGTCATCAATATAATTATTATTAATAACCCATTAATTCTTTTAAACAAATAAAAAATAATTATTAATTTTTGTTAGTAATTAGTTTTTTAATCTTTTTTTTAAAAAATATTTTCTTATTTATTTTTAACTAATAATTGTTTTTTATTAATAAAATTGTTTATTTCATTTTTAGTAAAAATTTTTTTGATTTAACTCCCCACTTTAATCAATTTCATTAGAAATTCGACGTGAAATTTCACGATTTTTTATTGTTTCACGCTTATCATAAAGTTTTTTGCCCTTACAAATTCCAATTTCGATTTTAACAAGATTATTTTTCAAAAAAACTTTCAACGGAATTATAGTGTAACCTTTAACCTCGGTTTTTTTTCTGATTTTTTCTATTTCGCTTTTGTTTAAAAGCAATTTTCTTTCGCATTTTTCATCTATTTTTGTGGCTGTATGCGCATTTGAATAGGCTTTGATATAGCAATTTTTAATGAAAACTTCATTATTTTTTATGCTAACATAACTTTCATTTATGCTAATATGTCCACTTTTAATAGACTTCACTTCACTACCCTTCAAAACAATTCCAGCGGTGAAAGTGTCTTCTATAAAATATTCAAAATACGCTTTTTTGTTTGTTTGAATTAGTTCCATATTTTTCTCTCTTATTTTTTATTTGCAAGCAAAAAGTCAATTTTTCGGCTTTCAATGTTCGCATTCGCCACTTTTATTGTAATTTTATCACCAATTGTATATTTTGTGATTTTATTAGTTAACGTGAATTTTCGTTCGATAAAATCATAGCCATCGCCAACCAAATCTTCAACGTGAATAAACCCTTCACACGTGTTTTCAAGTTCAACATAAATTCCACGTTCGGTCACGCCTGAAATTATTCCATCAAATATTTCACCAACCTTAGATGCCATAAATCGTGCTTTAAAATATTCGTCAACCATAATTTCGGCTTTGTCGCTGATTGTTTCCCTAACACTTGATTGCTCGGCACTTTTATTAACAAAATCGGACATTTCTTTAATTTTTTTCTTGCTTAAATCTCCGTGAAGATATTCTTTTATAATTCGATGAATTGTAAGGTCAGGATATCTTCTTATTGGCGAAGTGAAGTGGCAATAATATTTTGCGCCAAGACCATAGTGACCAAGGCATAAACTTTTATATTTCGCTTTTTGCATACTTCGAAGTAAGACTTTGTTAACAACTGTTTTTTTGTCTTCGGGGATTGATTGAAGAAAATCAGCAAGTTGTTTTGATGACAAATTATTTAAATCTCCCGAAAGCCTAAAACCAACCCCGCTTGCAAAATCATTAAACGCTTCTAACTTTTCGGTGTCGGGTTTTTCGTGAACACGATAGACAAACGGAATTTTTTTTGTGCAAAATTCTTTTGCAACTGTTTCGTTAGCCAAAAGCATAAAACTTTCAATAATTCTATCTGCCATTGTGTTTGGTCGTTTTTCAAATTTAACAATCTCTAAATTTTCATTCAAAATTATTTTAGGTTCAGGGATTTCAAAATTTAGTGCTCCACGTTCTTTTCGAATTTTTTCAAGAGTTAACGCTAGTTTTTTCATCAAAGACAAACTTTCTATCAAAAAATCGTATTTTTTTGAAAGTTCTTCATCACCATCTAAAATTTTTGCAACATTAGTGTATGTCATCCTTGCCTTTGAATTAATCACGCTTTCACAAATTTTGTGCTTAACAACTTCGCCCATACTGTTCACTTCCATCACGCACGAAAGAGTTAACCTGTCCACGCCCTCGTTTAGCGAACAAATTCCGTTTGAAAGCTTTCGTGGAAGCATTGGGAAAACTGCATTTGGAAAATAGGTGCTTGTTCCACGCTTAAACGCTTCGGCATCAATTGTGCCGTCCTTTTGCACATAATGGCCAACATCGGCAATATGCACACCAAGCAAAACATTTCCATTTTCTAGTTTTTCAATCGACACAGCATCGTCAAAATCTCGGGCATCTTCACCATCGATGGTAAAAGTTAGTTTATTTCTGTAATCTTCTCGTTTTTCTATATCTTTTTCCGAAACAACATCTTCAAATTTTTCGCACGAAATTAAAACTTCCTTTGGAAATTCTTCATAAAGTTCAAATTCTCGACAAATTGACAAAACATCAAGGTTTATTGGATTGTTTGACATTAAAACTTCAATAATCTTCCCTTCGGGCATTTTTGCACTATGTTTTATTATTTTCACAACAACTCGGTCACCTTTTTTCGCAACAAAATCTGGTGATTTTTTAACAAAAATTTTCCCGACCTTATTAGAAAGCGGATTTATCATTGCAAAATTTTTTGTGTCCGACTCAACATTTCCAACCACAACATTAAGCCCACGAGAAAGAATTTCAACCACTTTCCCTTCGGGGCTATCTTCATTTGTTTTGTAATTTTTTTGAACCAAAACAGTGTCGCCATTCATTGCATCAAGCAAATTTTTTTGCGAAATAAAAATATCTTTTTGATTTTTATCTTCGCATATAAAAAAGCCATAGCCACCTTTTGTGATGGTTATTTTTCCTTCAAAAATTCCCATCTTTGTTCTAGTGGCTATCTTCTTTTTGCTTGTGTTGATTATTAAGCCTTTTTTTATAAGCGAGTTTAATTCTTCTTTAATTTCACTTTCACTAACGCCATTTATTTGGCACAAAACCTTGACAACTTCATTAAAATTAAGGAAGTTTAGGTTGTTTTTGTCCATTTGCTTAATTAAATTCATAATTTCTCCAAATTTATACTAGTGGCTTATAGATTATTATTGTTACAAAATATAAAATTGCACAAACTGCTGTTAAAATTGATGAAACAATTAACAACCTTTTTAGTCTACCTTCTCTTGTTGATGCTTTGTTTTGAGAATAGAAACTTTCATAACTATTCCCCGTGATAACATTTGAACCACTTTCGGCATTGCTTTCTGTTGCCAAACAGATAATGATAACTGTAAGGCTGAAAATTAGCATCAAAATGACGAAAATACTTCTTATAATTGGCATTGATTTTGTTATCCAATCGGCATAAACTGTTGATTCTAATAATAGATTAAACATATATTTCTCCTTTTCTATCTTAATTTTTTCATTTTTTCGTTTTAATCTTTAATGTTTTAATTTTTTGAACTTTTTATTTAAAACTTTCGCAAATAAAATAAAACTTTTCTATATTCTTTGTTCTAAAATTTTATGTTTCAATATCTTATTTTTAAAATTGTTCACAGCCAAATTAGTAATTCTTTATTTTTTCATTCTAAATTTTGTGTTTAAAATCAATTTTAAACTTTTTGCCTTTTATGCTTAAAAATAAAATAATGTTTTTTAATTTAGGTTTTATAATATCATATAAGCAATTGAAATTAGCATTGATAAAATCATAAGAATTAACCAACCAATTTTTGCAGGCTTGTCTTTTTTTGATTTAACAATAAAATTATATAGTGACCAAATTGCAACGCAAATAAACACGATTGAAATTGTAACTTGCGCGCCCCTTGGCAAACTTCTTATAAGTTTGTTTACGATATTATTTATAAATGAACTTGCTAAAAGAATATTCATCACATCCTCCTAGGTATATTTTACACACAAAATAAGGGTTTGTCAATCATTGAACAAAATTTGCT
>CAYXET010000059.1:0-6054 GCA_964464025.1 uncultured Christensenella sp.
AAGATTTTTAGCCCACTCTCTCACCTTTTCGTCAACTTTCAATTCCCCAGTTGTGGCGGCAATGTTCTGGGCGTCAAGATAGGTTAAATATTTTATTTTGTGCTTATAAGCGTAACTATTGAACTCGCCATTTTCCAAAATTTCCGATTTAATTAAATTTGCTGAAAAATCTAGTGTATCACCAAGTTTTATGTTTGGTTGCTCGTCTTCATAGTAGACAACTAACATTATCTTCCCATCGAAACTATCACCATTAACCGAGCAATCTTCTAGGAATATAAAGGTGTAGCCGTTATATTCGCTAACGCTATCAACTCTTGAAACTACTTTTGCGTTGCTTACACTTTCAATGTTGCGATAGAAAACTTTATAGTCTACAACACCAAATGTTATGAAAACAATAAAACCTAACAAAAAAGTTAACAAAAATTTGTTTATGTGGATAAATTTTTTGAAATTAATAATTAATGAAAAAAGTGCAAAAATTGATATTGAACAAACAATAATTAAACTTAATGCAATAAAAACATTATTTTGTTGAATAATTTGCAACGAAAAAATTACACCAACAATAGCACCAATAAAAACTATTAAACACGCTCTAAAATTAATTATCCTTTGCATTTACTATAATTATAGCAAAAAAAATAAACTTTGCAAAAGTTATTGCAAAAAGTTTTTAAATTGTGTATAATTTAAGTGCTAATATTTGGCAAAACCTTGGTCTCATCGTCTAGTGGTTAGGACACTGGCCTCTCACGCCGGCAACACGAGTTCGAATCTCGTTGGGACTACCAACACGCAACAAAAAAGTCCTCTCGGACTTTTTTTGTTTTATTTTTTTGTTTTCGATTTTTTTGTTATGCAACATCTGCAACTTGCTCTATTTCAACGCCTTCCCAAATTGAACTTGTATTTGTTTCCGCAGTGTTTGATTTTTGCAAAGCTTCAACAACAAGTTTAACTCTGAAAGCCTTTTTTTGAGCAACATTTTTCACTGTGTTGCTAATTTTGGTGGTAAATTCAATTGATAGCGGTTCTTCATTTGTGCACGATGAAGCAACATAGACCCAGCCATCGGAATCATAGCCTTGGATTGTTGTTAAATCAATTGTCACATATTCACTTGCATCGTTAAGACCAGTTGAATCTTCAACCACAACCATTTTATACCTTATCCACGCTTCGTTATCAATTGTTGAAACCGTAAAACTTGCTTCCACATCGGAACCGGGCATCACTGGACCAGTTAGGTCGGCAAAAGTGTTTTTTGCAGTAACTGTCCCGTTTTCAATGGCAATGTTGATTGCACCAAATTCTACGTCGTCGGTTGTGTGTTCAGATTTGTCGGTGAACCACGCACCTGTGGCTGCTAGAACAACAGTGGCAATAAAAAAGAAAATCATTGCAACCGCTAATCCAACTGTTTTGTTTCTTGTTCTTGTCATTTTTTCTCCTTTTTAAAATTTTTTAGGTTATACGCTAAACTTGCTAATCACCTAGTTTATAAAATCATTTTATAATAAAATTGAACAAAAACCAACAATTTTCGACATAATTTTTAAAACTTTAAAAATAAATATTAACTTTTTTGTGCTGAAACCTATTAAAAAATGTTACAAAATTTTTGATTTTAGGCACATATTATTGCTATTTTTTCTAGTAAATGTTATAATTTATTTATATTTTAATCAATGGTTCTGTTTGGGTGCACAAAGACACACTAGTTGCTTTTTGCAAAACAACATTGCCTAGATTGCAATAAAATTATGATAAAGAGGAAAATATGTTAGACAAAAAATACAACTTTTTAGAAAAAGAGAAAAAATGGCAAGATTATTGGTATGAAAATGATATTTATAAGTTTGAAAAAAATAGCCCTAAAAAAACTTATGCAATTGACACTCCGCCACCAACGGTTAACGGAAAAATTCACATGGGGCACCTATCTTCATACATTCACATAGAAACAATTGCTCGTTTTCATCGAATGTGCGGCGAAAATGTATATTTCCCATTTGGCTTTGACGACAACGGACTTCCAACCGAAAGATATGTTGAAAAAATAATTAAAAAACGTGCGCAAGATCTTCCAAGAGAAAAATTTATTGAAATTTGTCTTAACGAAACTAGCAAACTTGAAGAAGAATTTTTTAACCTATACAAAATGGCTGGATTTAGTTGCAACCTTAAAACTCACTATTCATCAATTTCAAAACGAACACAAAAGATTTCTCAACAATCATTCATTGACCTTTATAACAAGGGCCTTGTGAAGCAAGAAGAATCTCCTGCCCTTTGGTGCACGGAATGTCAAACTGCGTGTGCTCAAAGCGAACTTGAAGACAAAGAAATTGAAAGCACTTTTAACTATCTAAAATTCTTCATTGAGGGGACAAACGATTATGTTGTTGTTGCAACAACTCGTCCGGAAATGCTATGTGGCGTTTGTTGCGTGTTCGTTAACCCAAACGACAAGAAAAATGCAAATTTAGTGAACAAAAAACTTGTTGTGCCATATTTTAACTATTCCGTTCCCGTTTTGACCGACGAACTTGTTGAGCTAGACAAAGGCTCAGGAATTGTTATGTGTTGCACATTTGGTGACACCGTTGATAAAGAATGGCAAAGAAAACACAAGCTTGAAATTAAAAAATGCTTCACTGATGACGGAAGAATGACAAGTCTTGCACAAGAATTTGAAGGAATGAAAATTTGCGATGCAAGAGCTGCTATCATTGAAAAATTAAAAGAAAACGACCTTTTGATTAAACAAGAAAGCATAACTCACGCTGTTTCAACTCATGACCGATGCGGAACACCAATTGAAATTGCAGTTAAAAAACAATGGTTCATTGACACATTAAATCACAAAAAAGAATTATATCAAGCCGGCTTAGACCTTAATTGGTATCCAAAAAATATGCGGGCAAGATATTTAAACTGGGTTGAAAATCTTCAATGGAATTGGTGTATTTCAAGGCAAAGGTTCTTTGGAATTACTTTCCCAGTGTGGTATTGCAAAAAGTGTGGAAAAGTGATGCTTGCCGATGTTTGCGACCTTCCTGTTGACCCAATGAAAGATAGCCCTAAGCACGCTTGTGCTTGCGGTTCAACTGAGTTTATCCCAGAAACCGACGTTATGGACACGTGGGCAACATCGAGCCTTACTCCACAAATTTCAACCGACCTTGAAACTGAACTTGGATTAAGTGACAAAATGGTTCCAATGGACCTTAGACCAAATGCTCACGACAACATTCGTGTTTGGGACTTTTATACAATCACAAAAAGTTTGTATCACTTCAATAAACTTCCTTGGAAAAACCTTATGATTTCTGGCTATGTGACTAGTTCCGACGGAAGCAAACTTGCAAAAAGCAAGGGGAACAACACAAACTCTCCACAAAGTATTATCCAAACATATTCGGCCGATGTGACTAGATATTGGGCTAATAGTTTAACTCTTGGAAAAGACACAGCGTTTTCACTTGTTGAATTTGAAAACGGCAAAAAACTTGTTAACAAACTTTGGAACGCTTCGAAATTTGTTCTATCTTTCCTTGAAGATTATACTCCAAATGATAATATTAATTTGGAAATAATGGATAAGTGGATTATTGAAAAATATAAAGAAATTTATGCAAGATATATAAATTATTTGTCGAAATATGAAATTTCTCTTGCGCTAAATGAACTTGAAAAATTCTTTTGGAATTTCTGTGACAACTATGTTGAGATTGTTAAAAGAAGACTATATAACCCAGACATCTATGGAAAAGAAAAATGCGAATCAGCAAAATATGCGTGCTATTATGTTTTGCTAGGAATGCTAAAAATGTTTTCACCAGTTTTGGCACATATCACCGAAGAAATTTATATGGATTATTATGCTAAAAGGGAAGATAAAAAGTCAATCCACGTTTCGGGATATTTAGACCTTGGCGACAACATAGACACAACACTAATTAGCAATGGCGATGCAGTTATTAACCTTGTTTCGCAAATAAGACAATTTAAGTCGGAAAACAAAGTTTCATTAAAAACATTTATTAAAGACATAACAATAACCTCGAACATCACAGACTTTTTAAAACAGGCCGAAGTTGATGTTAAGGCCGTTTGCAGTATTAATGAAGTTTTCTATAAGGAAGGCGAATTTAATCTTTGTGTTGGCGAAATTATTCCCGAAGAAAACAAAGAATAAAAAAGCAAAAAAACAAAAATCCTAGTTTTTTAATTAAATTCTAGGATTTTTATTTTCAATTATTTTTCTAGTTCTTCATTTAGTTTTTCAAACTTTATTCTTTTTTCTTCTTCGGTGTCTTCAATTTTTTTGATAGAAATGAAAACATTTGGCTTTTCTTTTTCCGTTTTAATCCCTTTCATTCGTTTAACAACCCCGTTGACAAGTATTGCTCCTTTTCGGAAAACAACATTTGAGTTTTTGTTAACGACCTCGGCAGTTTTCTTGTTATTTTCAGCACTTTTTGCGAGCAATTCTGTGCGCGCTTTATAGTCATTTTCTTTTAATCCCAAATATTTTTGAGCAATTTTTTCATCTTTTTTGAATTGTTCAACTGTCTTTTTCCCCTCGGAAGTTTTTTCAAGTTCGGTTATGCTCTTTTTAAAACAAATTTCATAATCGGCGTTCATATCAATGTTTTTTTTGATATAAAGCAAACGGATTTTCCTTTCAATTGTTTCTTTAAATTCATCAACATTTTCAGTTTCTGCCCCCAAATTAGAATTGTCAAGGACAATGTTAAAGGCTTTATAGACATTTTCTTTAAACAAATCATTTTTTTGAAAAGTAACTTTTTTTATTAGCGTTGCTTGAGTGTTTTCAATATATCCTTTTGCTTTATATATTGGTTCTAACAATTCTAGGTAGGCTGATTGACAATCGGATTTATCGTCGCCAACAACTTTAACAACAAAGTTAAGATTTCCAAAGGCGTTTATTGGATTTTTTGACTTTATAAAAAGCAAGTTTTCATAGTTGTCGATAATTGTTTTTGTGCAAGACAATAATTCACTTTTAATTTCATCTTGAATGATATATTCACCAAATTCGTTGTAGTTCCCTAACATCAAGTTATCAACCACTTCACAGTATTGTTGATATTTATATCTATCTATTTCTATTTTATCGTTTAAAATTCCGCCATCAATATCTTTTCGAAGATATTTTGCGTTTTCCTTTTCTAAGTCGGCAAGAAACATTTTAATTTTCTCCTCTTATAAAATTATAACATAAAAAAATTTTTTATACAATAATTTGATAAAATTTAAAATTACAATTTTTGTTTTTTTCAATAAAAAATACTATTAGCAACAAAAAAAGGCAATGATGCAAAACTGCGTCAAAGCCTTTTTTGAATTGTTATTATTCAATGATTGTGCTAACAACACCAGAACCAACTGTTCTTCCGCCTTCACGAATAGCGAATTTAAGTCCTTTTTCAATAGCGATGTCAGTGATTAGTTTAATTTTCATTGTAACGTTATCACCTGGCATAACCATTTCTGTTCCTTCTGGAAGTTCAATTGTTCCTGTTACGTCTGTTGTTCTGAAATAGAATTGAGGTCTATATCCATTGAAGAATGGAGTATGTCGTCCGCCTTCTTCTTTCTTTAGAACGTATACTTGTGCTTCAAAGTATGTGTGTGGGTGAATTGTTCCTGGTTTAGCAAGAACTTGTCCTCTTTCGATATCTTTTCTTTCGATACCACGTAGAAGAGCACCAATGTTGTCTCCTGCTTGTGCTTGGTCTAGAAGTTTTCTAAACATTTCAACACCAGTTACAACTGTTTGTTTCTTTGCTCCCATACCAACGATTTCAACTGTGTCACCAACTTTAACAACACCACGTTCAACTCTTCCTGTTGCAACTGTTCCACGACCAGTGATTGTGAATACGTCTTCAACTGGCATTAGGAATGGTTGATCAACATCACGTTTTGGATCTGGAATGTAGCTGTCAACAGCGTCCATCAATTCGAATATGCATTTGCATTCAGGGCTTGTTGTCACGTCTACACCAGCCAAAG
>CAYXET010000060.1:0-5914 GCA_964464025.1 uncultured Christensenella sp.
CAAGATTTCAAAAACGTGCAGGTTTTTTGTTAAGGCAAAAACAACAAAACTTGAGATACTTTCAATAATAGCAAAAATTGAAACAAACAAACACAAAAAGAAATTTAATTTGTTAGAATAGATATAGTTTGAATTTTTAATTAACTTATTATTCATTCGTTCATATTCCCGAACAGCAATCCCGCTTAAATCAATTTCTTCATCAACGTTAGGACGGGGAAGAAGTGAACTTTTTCGAACGTTATCGATATATTTTTTAACGTTATTCGAATTTTGATTTGTCACAATTTTATCTTGATAGTCAAACGTGTCCTCTTTTTTTTCATAATAATAGTTCTTTTTGTGAGCGTCAAGTGTGATGTTCACATCGTCATCGACATTTATTCGCGGAAGTTCTTCTTTTGGGGATAAATTTTTATCTTCATCTTGCTCATTTATAGCCACATTTTCAGAGAAATTAGTTTCAATTTCACCAATATTTTTGCTTTGATTATCATCTTCACTTGAAACCAAAAGCGAACCAAAAATGTTTTTTATATCCACCGAACTGTTGGTGTTATTCGTGATTTTATCATCTTGCAAAACAAAATTGTCAGCGTTTTCATCGCCAATTAAAGGCGAATTAGCTCTTATTTTTTCAACATCATCTTCTTTTATGTCAAGGTTTTCTTTTAAATTAAACAAAGTTTTGTTTTCTTCTACGATTTCGTTTTTAGTATCTTCTTGCTTTAAATTTTGGCTATACCTATTCAAAAAACTTCCAAGAGACGTTTTTTCTTTGTTTAAAACAATGTTAGATTCATTAATTTTTGCTTCGTCTTTTTTCAAAAGGGCAGAGATATCAGTTTTTTTCGCTTTGTCTAAACTATCAGCATATCCCGTTGAAGAAAAGTTTTTAATCAACTCTTCATAGCCATTTTCTTGCGATATAACTTGATTTTTATTGCCTATATCGCCAATTTTTTCTTTTTCTTCAACTTGCTTTTCAACAACAATTTGTTTTTCTTCAACTTGACCTTGCGTTTTCAATTCTTTTGAATTTTCTTCAGTTTTATCGCCCAAAGATTGCACTTGCTCTTGCGGTTTTTCTTCTTGCTTTTGTGCTTTCTCTTGCACTAGCACTTGTGATTTTTCACTAGCAGTGTCACCAGCGTCAGTTAAACTATCCAAGTTCAAGGGAACTTGTTCTTTTTTGATTTCACTAGAAAAAGCAAAGTCAAAAATGCTTTGTTGAAGGGGATTAACTTCAATTTGAAAAGGATTTTTTGGGGAAGACGCAAGACTTTTTCCAACTTCAATGCCATTCTCGATTTTCTTTTCACTATCTGCAATAATTTCATCATTTTTTGCAATATTTTTTTCAGTTTTTGCAGGATTTTCGTCAATTTTTATAGGTATTTCTTCTTTTTTTGATAAGTTTTCTTCAACTTTCGAATTAAACATATCTTCCAAAAAGTTTTTTGAACTATCCCATGTAAAATTTGAGTTGTTTAGTTTTTCAACACCCTTTTCAGTGATAGAATAATAGTGTCTTTTTATTCCCAACTCTCCGTCTTTCCAATAGGAAGTTATATATCCCGCACTTTCAAGTCTTTTAAGCCCAGAATAAAGGCTAGGCTCTTTCAAAAAATATTGGCCATCACTCTTAATTACTATCTCTTTTTTGATTTCATAGCCATATTTGTCGCCACTTTGAAGAGCTTTTAGCAATATTTCATTAACGCTTCCACGATTTTCACCACAAACAACACTGCTTTTCATTTGTTTATCTCCAATTTATTATATTTTATTATAAAATAATACAAAATAATTGTCAACATAATACTATGCATTTTTGCATAGTAGTGAAAATATTTTTATTTTTATATAATTTTATGCTATAATTAAGCTATGATTAAGCCAAAAAAGTTGATTTTATCAAACAGAAAAAATATTTCACTAAAAATAGACCGGGCAGGAGATTTAATTGTCAGTGCGCCAAAAAATGTTGACCTAGAAAAAATTTTTAACTTTATTTGCGAAAAAGAAAAATGGATAGAACAAAAGCAAACACAAATAAAAAACACGTTGAGCACATATAACGACATAATAAATTATGACGAAATTTTGTTTTTAGGAAAGAAATATCCCGTTGTTTTCATCAAAAATCAAAACAATGTTGAACTAAATGACAAAGCACTATGTGTCCCCACAAAGGTAAATTTTTCAACCGAAAGACTAAAAAAGCACTTAAAAGAGTTTTATATTCAAAATGCGAACATAATTTTGATAAAAAGAACGCAGGAACTATTAAAATTTATGTCGCTTGAATGCAAAAGTATTTCGATAATATCAAGCAAAGCAAAATGGGGGATGTGCGACAACAAAAAAAACGTGTTTTTAAACTTCAAATTGCTGTTTTTGCCACATAAACTTATCGACTTAGTTATTTTTCACGAATTGACACATCTTGTTGAACTGAACCATAGCAAGAACTTCTACGACACACTAAAAGTTTATTTACCAAACCATAAAGAATTACAACAGCAACTAAAAAAGTGCGGGTTTTTGCTAAATTTACTCTAAAAATTGATTGTTTTTTTGGTTATATTTTTTAAAAAAAATTTCTCTAATTCTAAAATATTAGGGTAGAGTAGATAAAAAAAAGAAAAATTGGACTTGCAAAACTATTCGCAAAATACACATTTTACGAATAAATACCCGCATTTTTCTTAGTTTTAACAAATAAAAACTAAATTTTTAATCTTTAATCAAATTTATAACTTTTTTTAACTCATAAATCTTTTTATAATTTTTTATAACTTTTTAAAAACTAACAGATAAAACTTTATAGTCTTAATTATAACTTTAAACTATAATTTTGTAGTTTTTCTTTTTTCTTATTACTTATATAATTTGTTATCCGTCGTCATTTATTATTTATCATTTATCTTTTGTCATTTATCATTTGTCATTTATCATTTTATTATTTGTCGCATTGTTTCTCACTTATTGCTTATTATTTATTATTTTAACACATATTGCTTTTTTTAAAATTCACTTAATATTCGTTCGGCTTTATTTTATTATTTTATTATTTTATTATTTTATTATTTTATTATTTTATTATTTTATGTTTTAATTAATATTTAATTAAATTGTTTAATGTTCAATTTTGTTAATTGTTTATTTTATTAAACATTAATTTGATTAATGTTGCTTATGTTTATTTGCGTTTTTTATAAAAACATTAAATTATTTTATAATTTCATCAACATTTTTTATGAATATTTTACATTGTTTCAACAACATTTTAATATCATATTTTGTAACATAATATTTTGCGAATAGTTTATATTCATTTTCAACAAATAAACTCTGATTAGAAGCATTTTTTAGCTCATCTTTATGCTCTGATAAATATGCAAAACTGTTTAAAAAACTATCAAAAATAAAGTTCTCCATTAGCATTTCATTTGGAATATTATATAAAATATTTTCATAAAAATATAGGGTTTTTGTGTTTGGATTTTTAAGTTTATTCAACAAAAATAGTTCCCTTTCAATAATTTTATAGAACTTTATAAGTTTGAAAAAATTCCCTTTTGTTTGCTCATTTTTTTTAAGCAAATTTTCGTGCATTAAGTCGAAATTAAACGAATATTCCTTGCCTTTTATTAAGAAATTATAGTTTTTTTCTTGTGTTGTTTTAACAAAAATAAAAATAAAGAAATTATAGTCCAAAAACCTTAGCGCTATTCCATTATTTCGCTTAAAAACCTTTATATTTTGCAAATTTAAAAGCAAGTGGTTATATAGCCTTGTTAAAATATTTTCACTTGTTGGATAAAGATTTTTACCATTAAAACTGTCAAATAAAAGCTTTCCAAAATCATTTTTTTGCGCTCGTTTTTCACTTAAAAAATAGTTTTCATCATTCACGACATATTCAATCATTATTGTTGAACTATCACAAAAATCGTAGTTTGTTTTTAAAAAATAATCTCCTATTAGTTTTAGATTAAACTCAACTTCCCCTTGATTTTCTTCAATTATTTCGCAAAAAAAAGAACGAAAAAAATCGTCTAATTTTTTCAAAACTAAATCAAAATTTTTTTCGTCCAAAACATTCCTTTTTTCAACAAAATTGTTAATAAATTCTTTCTTTTTTTCGTCCATTATTTAACCTTTTCAATTTTTTCTTTTCCGCCCATATATGGCCTTAAAACAGCAGGGATTGAAATTGAGCCATCTTCGTTATAGTTATTCTCTAACATTGCAATAAGCCCACGTGGACTTGCCAAAACTGTGTTGTTTAGCGTGTGTGGATAGTAGTTGCCATTCTCACCCTTAATTCTTATGTTTAATCGTCTAGATTGAGCATCTGAAAGGTTTGAGCACGAGCCAACTTCATAATATTTTTGTTGTCTTGGGCTCCAAGCTTCAATGTCGCAAGATTTCACTTTCAAATCGGCAAGGTCACCACTGCAACATTCTAGTTGTCGAACTGGGATGTTTAAATTTCTGAAAATTTCAACAGTATATTTCCACATTTTGTTATAATAATCCATACTTTCACTAGGTTTGCACACAACAATCATCTCTTGCTTTTCAAATTGGTGAACGCGATATAGACCACGTTCTTCAAGACCGTGCGCTCCGCCTTCCTTTCTAAAACAAGGAGAATATGATGTTAGTGTTGCTGGGAGTGTGTTTTCTTTCAAAATTTGGTCTTTAAATCTGCCAATCATTGAATGTTCACTTGTTCCAATTAAATATAAATCTTCGCCTTCAATTTTATACATCATTGCGTCCATTTCGGCAAAACTCATCACACCAGTAACAACGTCACTTCTAATCATAAATGGCGGAATTACATAGGTGAAACCTTGCTCTATCATATAATCTCGTGCATAGGCAATTAAGGCCTCATGAAGCCTTGCACAATCACCCAAAAGATAGTAAAATCCGTTTCCGCTTGTTCTGCCTGCGCTTTCCTTATCTATCCCGCACAAACTTTCCAAAATGTCAGCGTGATAAGGAATTTCGAATGACGGAACAAAAGGTTCGCCAAAACGCTCAACCTCAACATTTTCGCTATCGTCCTTGCCAATTGGAACGGAAACATCAAGAATGTTTGGAATTGTTAGCATAATTTTTTTAATGTCAACATCAAGTTTTTCTTGCTCTTGTTCAAGATTTTCAACTTGATTATTGATATCATTCACTAATTTTTTAAGATTTTCAGCGCCATCTATATCTTTATTTTTCATAAAAGCACCAATTTGCGCACTTTTTTGTTTTCTTTCAGCACGTAAATCGTCAATTTTTTGTTTTAACTCTCGATTTTTTTTGTCTAAAAGCAAAACTTCGTCAACAAGTTTCAACTTTTCGTCTTGGAATTTTTTTCTAATATTTTCCTTAACAAGTTCTGGGTTTTCACGTATTAAATTAATGTCTATCATAATGTCTCCTAAGTTTAAAAAATTTTGTCAATTAACTACATTTATAATTTAATTATAAATAATAAAAAACAAAAAGTCAATCTTTTGATATAACTTGATAGAAAATATTCAAAAAATGTGTTTGCATAGTATTATTTATCAACTTTGCATAGTAGTTTTAAATTATTTGCATAGTATTATGCATAGTGCTATGCAACTTAAAATAACGCGAAAAAATAGATAAAAAAATCGGGTTTTTTGCTTTAATAATTGTCTTTTTTTATTAATTATATTATAATTTATGTATGGAAAATTATTTTGCCGAAAGAAATAATAAAAATGCTGTTAAATTAAGAAAAATAAAAAGCGAACTTCCCTTTTTTTGTGAAGAATTTTTTCTTGGAATTGATAGCAAAACTTCAATGTTAACAAAAGTGAATTATGCAACAGACTTGAAAATTTTTTTCAATTTTTTGGTAAAAGAAATTTAT
>CAYXET010000061.1:0-5804 GCA_964464025.1 uncultured Christensenella sp.
TTTAAAAGCACTTAAAGGATATAAAAGCAAGAAATTGCAATTTGACGTGATTTTTATTGACCCGCCATATAAATCTAATCTTGCCGAAAGAGCGATAGACTTTATTTTAGAAAATAATTTACTAAAAGAAAATGGAATAATTTGTTGGGAACACGACAAGGAAAAACTTGATAAGATTGAAAAATATAACATTCTAAAACACAAAAAATATGGGAAAACTTTTGTTACATTTTTAACAATATAAAAATTAAAAATCTTCACATTTTTAATAATGCAGGAAAGGGCTTTTTATATTTTGGCGATATGAAAACAAAGTGTGTTTTGTGATTTGAAGTAACAAAAATATTTTACAATTTTAATAATGTAGGAAATAATTTTTTATGATTTTGAGAATATGAAAATGAAAAGGCTATGTTAGAGTTTAAACAATAGAAACGTTTTTTGTTTTTTCTGTGCTATGAAAACAAAGTGTGTTTTGTGATTTGAAGTAACAAAAAGTTTTCCGCGTTTTGGCGATATGAAAAGGGGAAGAACGTTATTATATTTTTCGTAAATAAATTTATAATACTTAATAAATAATACATAATAGATTATTTTATGATAAATAATAGATTATTTTATGATAAATAATAGATTATTTTATGATATATAATAGATGATTTCATAATATTTAGATGATTTCATAATATTTAGATGATTTCATAATATTTAAAATTTCATAATATTTAGATGATTTCATAGTATTTAATAGATAAATTTGTTATATTTTGAATGGATTAATATTAGTGAATGAATAAATTACAATATTTTGTGGATAAACTTGTTAGAATGTGTGAAAAAATTAGTTTTTTCACTTATAGAAAAATAAAGTATTGATATTCAAAAATATAAATAAAAATTAATTATGCAAAGTTAAATGTAAGTCTTTTATTTTATTTTTTTATACAATTTTATGAATAAAATTTCATAATAATGAATAAAAATAAGCCAAAAATGTATAATTATAAATAAAATGCAACTTGTTTGATTTGATGTTGCAAATTTTAATATTTTTTGCAAAAACAATAAAAATGAAGATTATGTTTATAATTTTATTACGCATAAAAGAATAATTGATTTATCTTTAAATGATAATACTTATTCAATATTATGAATAAAAATTCAAAATTTTATGCAATATTAGGAAACAATAAATTTTAAGTAACTTTATGCAATAAAGTGTATTATTATGCAAAATTTTTAATAAAGAAGCAAAGAGAATTTTAAAATTTAAATTTGTTTTAAAAAACAAAATATAATTTTTCGTGAAAAAATAATTTTGCGGAAAATTTTTTTAATTTAAAAAATCTATAATAAATTTATAAAATTATTATTAAATTTAACAAAAATTCTTTTAATATCATTTCAGTTATTAATCTTTTAAATGCAATTTTAAATTTATAAAAACTATTAAAATTGTTTTACGTTTATATGATTTATATTAAATTTATCAAAATTGTTTTAAGTTTGTTAAAAATTAAGATATAATTAAATTGTAAAGGAAAAAATTATGAATGAACTTTTTGAGATAAACATAAAAAGTGATGGGCAAACGGTTGACCAAGCACTGGGAGAGTTTTTGATTGAACTTGATAGACTAAATTTTTGTGATGCAAAAATAATGAAAATAATCACGGGCTATGGCAGTCACGGGCGTGGTGGAGAAATAAAAAAAGCACTTTTGAGATTGCTTTGCAACTTAAAAAGAGACAAAAAAATTGCTGATTTTTATCCTTGTGAAAAGTTGTCAAAGGAAATCTTATCAGCTCTTTGTGCAAAATATCCAAGCATAATTTTAGATTATGAAATTTCAAACTATAACAGTGGAGTGGTGGTTGTGGAACTAGTGCACGCAAGTTAAAAATTTTATTAAAAAGTTTAAAAAATGCAAAAAAAATATAAAAAAAATTATAAGATAGCTATAAAATTTTTATAAAATATTATAAAATAAATATGAAAAAAATTATAAAACTTCGAAAAAAGTTATAAAAAAGTTATAAAAAAGTTATAAAAAAGTTAAAAAAAATAAAAAATTTTCAAAAAAACATTATTATTTGTTTGACAAACCACAATAAAAAAGTTGAAAAACTGTTGACAATGGTCAAAAAGAAGTGTATAATTTTGATAATTAAATAAATTTGTTAGCCAAAGACAGTAAGTGCGCAAGCGTAAATCAAAGATGCTTACCGAGGTAGATAAGATTTCAAACATTGAAACCTGTGTCTTGGCGCGGGTTTTTTTAATAATTTTATTAGGGGGAAAGTTATGAACGAAAATTTACAAAACAAAGCGAAAATTGTTAACGAAATTAAAGAAAAACTTTCTAAAGCAAAATCTGTTGTTTTTGTAGATTACAAAGGAATTGATGTTGCAAACGACACTGCAATGAGAAGTGAATTTAGAAAAAGCGACAGCGATTATAAAGTTTACAAAAACCGTTTAATGCTTCGTGCTTTAAATGAAATGGGATTAACTGGATTTGAAAGCTATCTTGAAGGAACAACAAGTTTTGCATTTGGCTATGTTGATGAAGTTTCTGCTCCAAAAGTTTTGGTTAACAGAATGAAAGATGACAAAAACATAAAAATTAAATGCGGAATTTTGAATGGAAAATTTGTTGACAGTGACGAAATGGTTAAACTTGGAAATTTACCAAACAAAGAAACATTGATTGCACAATTGTTGTGTGCTTTGAATGGACCTGCAAGAAAATTGGCTTGCACTTTAAAGGCTATTGCTGAAAAAGAATAGTTTAAAAACAAAAATAAAATAAAATTTAAGGAGAAATTTAAAAATGGAATTGAAAGAATTAGTTGAAGAAATTAAAAAATTAAGTTTAGTTCAAGTTAGCGAACTAGTAAAAATGTTAGAAGAAGAATTTGGCGTTAGCGCTGCTGCTGCAGTTGTTGCTGGCCCAAGCGCAGGCCCTGCTGCAGAAGTTGAAGAAAAAACAGAATTCAACGTTGTAGTAACTGCATTTGATGCTGCTAAAAAGATTGCTGCAATCAAAATTGTAAGAGAATTAACAGGTCTTGGCCTTGCTGATGCCAAAGGAATGATTGAAAATCTTCCTGCAACAATCAAAGAAAACGTTGCAAAATCTTCTGCTGAAGAAGCAAAAGCACAACTTGTTGAAGCAGGTTGCACTGTAGAATTAAAATAATTTAAAACCTAATAAAATAATAAAAAAATCTCACAATTTTGTGGGATTTTTTGTTTAAAAATTTTTATTTTTAAAGTGATTTCAAAACTTCATTAACGTCTCGCATATCAACTTTTCCGGCATAATTTTGTTTGAAGTGCTTCATAACAAAAGGAATTGTTTTGTCGGGAAGGGAAGAAATAATCTCTTTAATTTCTTCTTTTGTTAACATTTTTGGAAGAAAAGCGTTCAAAACACTTTTTTGCTTTTCAATGTTTTCAACTTCAACCAAATTTCCAACTTTTTCATAGTTTTCTTTCTCTTCACAAAGTTCTTTTATTGTTTTTTGAAGAATTTGCACGCAATCAACGTCTTGGATTTGTTCGTTTTTTGTTCGTTTTTCAATTTCTAGCAATTTAATTTTGTTTTTAACAATTGACAAAATTGTTTTTGCTTGTTCGTCTTTTGCTTTTAAAGCTTCAATGTTTGCTTTGTTAATTTGTTCTAATATCATTTTGATTTTCTCCTTCAATATTAATTTTTTTGTCATCTACGCTATTTAAAATGTTTAAAACATAGTCTAAAAAGGCATTTGAACTTTCGTTTAACAGGTTGTGACGAAGATTATTAAAAATTGCTTCTTCGGTTTGAATGTTCAACTTTTTTAGCCGTTCGGCAAGTTTTTTCGTGTTTCGGCCAAAGTTTGTTACAACGTCATATTCGCCGCTTAGAATATAAAACTTTTTGTTTTTTAACTTCATCAAGTTTTTGTGCTTAAACGTGTGCATAGAGCCATTGTAGATGCTGTTTAGAATGTTTGCGGATAGATTGAAATTGCAAAATTTATCATTTTTTGTTTTCTCGATATAGTCTTTGTTTGTGCTTAAATATGCCCCATAAGCGAATTTTTTTTCTAACTTTGAATTGTTAAGTTTGTTTAGCCACTTAATTTCGGAATTTTTATTGAAAAATATTAATGTTAATTTTGTGATGAGTTCAAGAGTGAAATTTCGAATATTTAGTTTTTCAAAGTGAGTTCCAACAATAAAATTTGTGCTTTCGATGTTTAAAAATTGCATTGCTCTAACAACAAATTCGCCACCAACTCCCACACCAATATTTGCCATTTTAACGCCATATTTTTTTGAAAGATAGCGGTTTAGGAAAATTAAATCTCTAACGCAATCGTTATAAAAATTTTCGCTATATGTTCCAAAAGGCTCTTTTGCACTGTTTTTGTGGGCACGAAGGTCATAGGTGAAAACGTTAAAGCCAAAACTTGCCAATTTTTTGCTGAAATCGTCATATAGGTTTGCATATTCTTTAACGTCGGTTGAAATAATCACGGTGGCTTTTGGATGCTCTACCGTGTATTCTTTTGCATAAATTAATTCGCCATCAAAACTTTTAATAAATTTTTCGTCTTCACGCATAGCATAATTATATCACAAAAATTTAAACAAATATAGCAAAAATTTAATATTTTCTATTTTTTGGAATTTTTTTAACACATAAAGAGCAATTTTTTGCAAAAAATAGTGTTATGAAAAATTTTATTGTTCTTTTATTAATATGTTTTTGTGTTTTAAGTGCGTGTTCTTTTCAAAAAAGCGAGGCTATTGTGACAAAGGAGCAAATGAAGCCACGACTTATTGAAAGCACAAACTATTCAACTAGTGCCGAAGTTGCAAAAAGTGTTAGGCCAGCGGTTGTGGGGATATATTCGCAAGACTATTCAAGCTCGTCTATTGGAACGGGTGTTGCAATAAGCGAAGGGGGATATGTTTTAACAAACTCACATGTTGTGACAAACGATGTTGTAACGCTATATCTTGCGAGTGGTGAAACAAGCAAAGCAAAACTTGTTTTTCGTGATGCTGGTCTTGACCTTGCAATTGTTAAAAGTGAAACAAATCTTCCATATCTAGGTGTTGCAAGCGAAAGTGACTATAATGTTGGCGAAGATGTTCTTGCCATAGGAACGCCTCTTGCTTTGCAATTTAAGCACAGTGTGACGAAAGGAATAATTAGTGCAACAAATCGAACAGTTAAGGCCGAAGGCGAAAACGGGCTTACGCTAAACAACTTAATTCAACATGATGCCTCAATTAATCCCGGGAATTCAGGTGGCCCACTTGTGAATATGAAAGGTCAGGTGATTGGTATTAACACAATGAAGGTTGAAGATGCAGAAGGAATGGGTTTTGCAATCCCGTGCGAAACAATAACTCCAATTTTCACAAAACTTTCGGCCGGGGGTGAGTTTAAGCCTGCGTTTTTGGGGCTTGGTGGCCTTGATGCAAGTGTTTGGTCGGGGAAGTTTAACGACAAAGGGGTGTTCGTTTTTGATGTGAAAAAAAATAGCCCGCTTGATAAGATTGGGGTGAAAAAAGGGGATATTATTTTGTCGATTAACGACGAAAAAATTGATGGAATGTTGCATCTTAGGAAGATTATTTATTCGCTAAATAGCGGTGATGAGATAAAAATTCATTATCTAAAAGATAATTATGATACTTTTTCAAAAATTGTGGTTTAAAATTTTGCATTGAAATTTTAAGTATAAATTAAACTAAACTAAACTAAACTAAACTAAACTAAACTAAACTAAACTAAACTAAAC
>CAYXET010000062.1:0-5776 GCA_964464025.1 uncultured Christensenella sp.
AAAGTGGCACGCGAGCTGGGTTCAGAACGTCGTGAGACAGTTCGGTCCCTATCTATCGTGGGCGTAGGATATTTGAGAGGGTTTGCTCCTAGTACGAGAGGACCGGGGTGGACGCATCAATGGTGCACCAGTTGTCACGCCAGTGGCATAGCTGGGTAGCGATATGCGGAAGAGATAAACACTGAAAGCATCTAAGTGTGAAACTCGCCATAAGATTAGATATCCCATAGCATAAGCTAGTAAGGACCCTTGCAGACGACAAGGTTGATAGGTTGGGTGTGGAAGCGCAGTAATGTGTGTAGCTGACCAATACTAATAGTCCGAGGGCTTGATCACAAATTAAGTGAAAATCACAAATAAAACAGATCGATAAGTTCTATTTTCAATATGCGGTTGTGAGTGTGCGAAAGACACTTAACCATTGTTGGTGATTTAAGCGTAGAGGTCCACCTGTTCTCATTCCGAACACAGAAGTTAAGCTCTACAGCGGTGACAATACTTGGCTGGAGACAACCCGGAAAGATAACTCATTGCCAACTTCAAAATCAAATCTTCACAGTTTTGTGGAGATTTTTTTTATTGAAATCGTGCATTTTGGTGAAAACGGGAAATTTTGACTAATTTTTGTTAAAGTGGAATATAATAATATATCACAAGTTAAATTATTGTTAACACCACAAAACTACATTCTAATAATTAAACTTTTTTAAATTGCTAATAATACAAAAAATTATTTTTTATCATTTTTATATTTAAAAAATTTTTTTATTTTTTTGAAAAAATTTGCACAAAGTGTTGACATTGCTTAAACTTGTGAGTATAATAATTGTATCAAATGAAAGTTTGATAAAAACAATTGGGAGTGACTCAGCCACCTTTTTGAAGGTTAAGTGAGATTCAAAAAAACAATTGGGAGTGACTCAGCCCGTAAGTGAGAATCAAAAAAACAATTGGGAGTGACTCAGCCCGTAAGTGAGAACTGAAAAATGCGTAGATTTAATCTACGTTTTTTATTTTTTTGAAAAAATTTGCACAAAGTGTTGACAAAGCGGTAATTTTATGTTACCATATTGGTAATTATGGAGGTAAGATATGCAAATAGGAAATAAAATGAAAGAGATAATGAAAAATCAAAATATATCTCAAAAAGACCTTGCAATAAGGTTAAACACAACCGAAGCAACGGTTTCGCGTTATATAAACAATCAAAGGGAACCAAACGCCGACACGTTAGCAAATATAGCAACGGCGCTAAACACGACAGTAGATTTTTTGCTTGGGAAAACTGCACGCAATGATATTGATTGTAATTTTGGAAAGTTAAAAGTGTTTGTTGCAAGAAATGCCACTAATCTTACACAAGATGAGAAACTAGAAATAATCAATATTCTATTAAAAAATAAGGACAATTTGTAATGCAACTAAATAACCAAAGATATGAACAGATTAAAGAGTCTGTTGTGGCAACATTTGAAAAATATAAAGTAAATGAACTTCCAATTGACTGCTTTACACTAGCAAAACAAATGGGTTATATTGTTGTGCCATTTTCTAAGTTAGACGATGAGCAATTAAGAGCAATAAGGTTTTGCGAAGGCGAAGCAATTATGTTTATAATTGATGAGTTGAAATATATATATTATAACGACATAGACAATAATAAAACAAGACAACGATTTTCAATTTTTCACGAAATTGGGCATTTTGTGTTGGGACATAAAGAAGAAAGTGAGTTAGCAAGACTTGAAGCAAATTTTTTTGCTTGCTATGCTATTGCTCCATTACCTCTTGTGTGGAAAACAAATTCAAATAGTATTCCCAAAATATGTAAAAAATTTAATGTTTCATTTGAATGTGCAACAAAAATTATTTATAATTTTGAGAATTGGCAGAGAATTACAAAAAATAAACTGAATGACTATGAAGAAAGACTATTAAAATTATTTAATCTCTAAAAAATTCGCTCAAAGTTGTGGGCGGTTTTTTATTAAAAAAAATTTTTTATTTTTTTTGAAAAATTATTAAAAATCGTTTGACATTATTTTTTTATTATTGTAGAATGAGAGTGTTTAAGAAAGAAACCAACAAAAACAAACCTTGTTGCAGTGGAACAAATCAACAAAAACTTTGATAAAATCAATTTGTTAAACTTTGGCAACAACTTTGCAAAATCAGTTGTTTTCGAAAACTCTTAAACTTAAAAGTTAATAATACATAAAATTTAGGGCAAAGACGGCCCTAGCAATTCGTGGTGGTATTAACTTGCTACGGCAAGAATTAATACAAATTATTAATTTATAAAGGAGAAAAAAAATGACAAAATCAAAAAACAAAAGCATAATCGCTTTAGTTGTAATGGCATTCATGCTAGTTGCTTCTATCGCATTGGCTGCTACTGGTGCTTGGTTTACAGACAAACTTGCAACAGAAAGCAAAACATTTACATTCGGTTCAGTTGATATTGCATGGGCAGAAGGTAACACATTCAAACTAGACGATGCTGCTATCACTGAAAACCAACAAGTTCTACCAGGATGTAAAATCACTTATGAAGGCACGATTAATAACGAAGGTGCAAGTAATGCATATGTTGTAGTTCAAATAACAGCAACATTAAGTAATGGTCTAACTTGGGCAGACGTTGGTGACGATGACCCAAGTAGCACAAAACTTCAAGCTATAAATGTTGGCAAAACTCAAGCAGTTTCAGCAACAATCGAACTACCTACTTCTTTGAAAGACCAAAATAAACTAGCTGGAAAAACAATTACTACAAGCGTAACAGTTTATGCTATCCAAGAACATCACCTTGACTCAATCCAAGACTGGTCTACAATGAATGAAGCAGCAAAATGCGCAAAAATTATCGAATTAGTTAATGCTAACGGGGATACTCAAGGTCTAACAACAGCAGCTTAATTTAAGAAAATTAACAATTAAAAGTCGCAACAATTGTTGTGACTTTTTTTGCTGTTTGTTATAATATAGTGATTATAAAAATAAAAAAAGGAAAAAGAAGAATGGATTATAAAAAACAACATTACATTCCACAAGTATATTTATCAGCCTGGAAAACAAAAGAGAATAAAGATGGAAGTTTTACATTAAATTATTATAATTATAGAAAAAAATATTATGAACCAAAAAATTCTAATAAAGTGTTCTTTACAAACTATTTATATTCTTATACAAGAGAAAATATATATAATTTGGATGAAGAAAATATAGAAAAATTTCATAAAATTGTAGAAAATTGCACTTTCAAAACAAAATCAGGCGAAACTTTGCCAACTAATGAAGCAATTTTTCGAGGTTTAGAAGATTTGTTGGTTTTTAAAAATGATATTCTATTAACAAAAAAAGAAAAAAATGAAATTATTCACAATCTCAACACAACGAAAATTCCAGAAATAGAAAAAGATTTGGGCAAATTAGAAGATAAATGGAAATTATGTTTAAACGATTTAGAAGATTTTCATAGAAAATTTTTTCAATCTTTTGATATGGAAGAAAGAAGAAAATTATTTAATACTTTAATTATGAAAGATTTTGAACAAATAAAAGAATTTGTTTATAGTTTAATAACAAGAAATAAAGAAGCGATGAATAAAACAATTGAAAAGGCAAAAGAACTTTTTAATTTTTCATTAGGACAGGAAATAGTTGCAAGAAAAGATGCGAATGATGGAATTTTTAAATTAGTGAATAAAAAAGGAGATTGTAAAGATTTTTGGAAAAACAAAAGTGCGTTTTTATATCTTTCTCGAAATGGTAATTTTCCTATTTTTAAAAATTTAATTATCAATGTTTTAGAAGAGGAACAATCAGAAATAGGAACTTATATTCCACTTACTCCTAATATAATATTACGAATTGATAATTCTATAAAAACATCTATAACATTAACTGAGATTGTGGGTGATACATCCTTAATGAATACAAAGATAATTAAAGCAAATGGAACAGATTTTGTTATTAAAAATCCAATAAAAATATAAAAAAATCACAACAACTGCTGTGATTTTTTTGCTTTATTTTTAATATGTAAATATTTTCAAAAGAAATTGTTTTTAAATTTTAACAGCGATATAACTTACTTTTTTCTTCTAATAGATTAAAATCAACACACCTATCATAAATAGATTTATGTAATTTTTTTTGTTTAAATTTTTCATAAAGTCTTTGTGCTTTCTCTATAATGTTAATATCATTTTCATTAAGCCATCTTAATTGACTAATCAATAGTAATTTATATCTAAAATCTGATAATTTATTAAAATCAATTTCAATTATTGCACTATCGACAACTGGAATCATATTATTAAAGTTGATTGCACCCAAATTGCCATTATCAATGCGCATAAAATCGTCTGTGTTATGCATATTTGCAAATTTTGGTTTAGGACTAGTTAATGGAGCGTAATATTTGTGATTACATACTGTTAAAAGAACACCCAAATAAGGTCTTTTTTCATTTTTATTTAGTGGGACTTTTTTGTCAAACTTGAATAAATATTTTGCATATTTATCACTTACATAAACTAATCTTAAACTACCCATAAAATTTCTCCTAAATTAAAACTAGGGGGAAAAATCCCCCTAAACTTTTTTAATGCTCATTATAGGGCAGAGCTATTCCCGCTTTTTTAATGCTCATTATAGGGCAGAGCTATTCCCGCTTTTTTAATGCTCATTGTTGGGCAGAGCTATTCCCGCTTTTGTGGCTATTGACCACTAATAAAGGAGGTATAAAAACAATGAATAAAAATCACATTTTTATTACCTGTCTTTATTATATATACAAAATTTTATTTTGTCAATAATTTTTAAAAATTTATTAAATTTTATTAAATTATTTGAAAAATTAAAAAATTTATATATACACCTTATTATATGCAAAATTTTTTAAAAGTAAACATTTAGTGCCATTTTATTGAAATGATAAATTATTTTTAGTTTTTATAAATATATAATTCATTATCTTTCACCACGAAATATTTATCTGTGTTTGTTTCGTAGTAAATATCATAGGTGCCAATTATTCTTTGCTCAATAATATTAAATTCATTTGAAGTGGTGCCATTTTCGTCGGTCACTTCACTTTTTTGCACGGTTTTTTTGACCATTTTATCGGCAACTTTCATATAGACATATATTTTGTTATCGTCGTCTTTATCAAAATAAGCCGTCACGTTTTTGCCATATCCCAAATTTATTTGCAATCCATTTGAAGCATATTCGTCAAACAAAATATTGTCACCATTTCTTTTTGTCATAATCATAGAAAACGCTCTGTTGTCATTAACTGTATCGACTTTATAAAGATGTTTTACAAAAGTAAAATCTGCAATCACTTGATTTGCTGCACCTAATATTAAAGAAGAATTTGTATTGTCAAGATAGCAAGAACTTCTAGAAAAAGAAAATGATGAATAAGAAGATATTTGTCCTGTAATTGCTAAATTGTTATTACTAGTATAATCAATTGAATCAACAATTTCGCCACGATAATTATAAACTTTAAACTTTGAAGCGTTTGATATTTGCAAATAAAAATATCCATCAATTTCAACATAGGTTTTCATCAACACGCCTTTTGCGGTTATCGTGCCGTTGCGGAGCGCACAATAACTTTTGTAGTAGTCGCGCACATTTTCTTGGTCTAGCGTAAACTTTTTGTTAACAACATTCGCGCCAAGTTCGCTGTTTGGGCAACAAAGGAAATAGCCGCAATTGTTTTCGATTTTGGAAATGACAACTTCGTCGAATTTCGAAA
>CAYXET010000063.1:0-5638 GCA_964464025.1 uncultured Christensenella sp.
AAAAATAAAAAATTTTCAAAAAAACATTATTATTTGTTTGACAAACCACAAAAAAAATTAGATTTGCTATTGACAAACTAGTTTTTTAGATTTATACTAAACTTATGGGAGATTATGCGAGATTTTGTAAAATAAAACTGGATGACGGTTCCTATCAATTGAATTTAACGGAAAGTGGGACTTCTCCTTTTTTGTTAACTGGAAAATTGTGTGCTTGGCTAACAAAATATTCGATTGATATTTCTTTTTGGTCGTTGATGCTTGGTTCCTATCAACTAACATTGGCAGACAATTGCTCTTTCATTGTGCAATTAATCTATTTAATTTCAACTTTTTTTATTATTTTTAAAATCCCCGGTTTTAGTTTGAACAGGGCGCTAAGAGAGCACTGCAGGTGGGTTTCGGCCTATCGAAAACGAAAAACTTTTTATAAGAAAATGCGAAAATTGGAATGCAAGAAAAATAATCGAAATTGTAAAAAAATTGAAGCAAAACAAGCAAAATTGGTTGACGATTTAATTAAATATCTAAAAAAAGAAACAAAAAGAATTACAAAAGCGAACAAAAATTATTCAAAGCTTGCAAAACGGAATGGCGGAATGCTTTGCGGGGTTAAGGGGCTTGCTTATGATGTGTATAATTTTAGCCAAGAAACTGCCGATAAAGCAATTTTCCATAATAAAAATTTATTTATGAAATTGGCACCACAACACAAGGATTTTATCCAAGAAAGATTTGAAACTTTGGGCAAGATATATTATAAATTAAGAAATGACCCAAATGGCACAGATGATGAATTTATTTGGTCGGCGCGAAATCCCGATAGAAACGTGATTAAAAACGACTGCATAAGAAAAGGTGAAACATCTGATTATGTTGACCGAATAAAGCGTGCTTTCGTTGCAGATTCTGGCGAAGAGAAAGTTGAATATTCTTCGCTTGAAGTTAAAGAAAAAAGTTTAGATGATTTGAAAGAGCAATTGATTGAAGAAAATAGTGAAGATAAGTTTAATTCAGTTTTCAGTTATCAAAAAGATAGTAAAACAAAAAACAGTAAGTTTACAGACTTAAATGCTTCTTATGGCTCAATTGACGAAAGTAGTTTTTAGTTATAAATTTTGTTTAAATTATTTTTAATTAATAAATGATTAAATTATTGACAATAAAATAATCAATTTAATAAAAACGAGATAAAGTTATAAGTTTTATCTCGTTTATTTTTTTGTTTATTAATTTTTACTTATTAATTTTTACTTGTTAATTTTTAATTTTTAATTTTTATTTTTTTCGTTTTCATTGTTAAGTTTTCTTTTGTTTTTATTTTTAATTTTTATTGGTTTCATAACATATTTCAATGTGATAACAGCTTGAACGAGTGGGCCGATAAGGAAAACAATCCATAGGTTATAGGAAATGTAGTGGCAATAGATTGCGGTTATTGTTGACCAAATTAGCAAACTGCTGATAATGGCGGTGTAGGCCTTTTTGCCCCAAACTTTGTTATATTGCCTTAAAACAAGCCCGGAAGCAGGCACGCCCCAAACAAAAATCTGCCAATAGTTTATGTTAGAAAAAGATTTTAGATATACATAGGCAATTGTGGCAACCATCCAAACAATTGAAATTGACAAAATCAAAACAAGAATTTTGCTTAATTTTTCATTCTTTTGATTTACACTTATTGTGTCGTCATTCACGTTTTCTTCAAAAAAATATGAAACGGGAACATCAAACACTAAGCTAAGTTTATATAAAGTTTCTAAATCTGGCAAACTTTCGCCTTTTTCCCAACGAGAAATTGCTTTGTCGGAATAAGCAATTTTTTCCGACAACTCGAGTTGCGTTAATTTGTTTTGCTTCCGTAAATTTACAATATTTTGAGAAATTCTTTCCTTAACATTATCTTCCATATTGAAATTATACAATAATTTTCAAAAAAAACAAACTAATTTAACAAAAAACAACAAAATTCTCTCTTTGCGAGAGAGAAAAAGAAAAATTCTATTTTAAAAAATTTATGTTGAGAATTGAAAGAGATAAATTCTCTTTAATTTGGAGGTATTTTTTTATATAATTTAGCATAAACAAGGAGGAAAAATGAAAAAAAATAAAATTATTTATGAATTAACACCCTCACAAGATGTTGTTAGAATGCAATTATTATTTTCACTTGATAAACGTGTTATAAACATTTTGATGAGTGCGCAAAGCGAAAAAGAACTAGATTTTACTGTGATGCAAAAAGCAATTGACATTGTGTGTGAGCGTCACGATTGCTTAAGACTTAGATTTATAAAAAAAGGATTTAAACTATATCAATATTTTAGTGATAAATCTTTGGTTGGTGAAATTCCAACACTAGAATTTAAAACAAAGGAAGAACAAGAAAAATTTATTTTAAAGCATTGTAAAAAGCCAATAAAATATTTGAAAGGTAAAGTGCTTGAACCATATTTTATCAAAACTTATGATAATAAATATATGATTTTTGTTAAAGTTTGCCACCTAATTTTAGACACATATGGATTGAATGTTGTTTTTAAAGACATATTTGATATTTATAATTGTCTAATAAATAACACAGAATTTCCAAAGGCACCTGTTCAGTTTGAAGAAATTGTTAAGAAAGAACTTAAAACAAAACACGATGCGAACTTGAACAAAAAGCGAGAAGAATTTTTCACCGACTATTACACAAAACGTGAAGAACCCTATTATGCTGGTTTTGCTGGGCAAAAAACCGAACTTGGACGGAAAAATTTTGAAAAACGAACAATGAAAATGTTCTTAGTGAACAATCAAACCCATGCTTTTATGCACAAAATAGATAAAAATCTTGGCGATAGGATAATTCAATTTTGTGAACAAAACAAAATTAGTCCAGCAAACTTTTTGTTCTATGCTTGCACTGTAACACAATCGAAACTTAATAAAAACATTGATAAGATGTTGCAACTAGAACTTTGCAACCTAAGAGCAACTATGATGGAAAAAAATTGCAGCGGGACAAAAGTTCAAAGTTTGGGTTGCTATGTTGAATTGAACAACGAAAGCAGTGCAATTGAAGACTTAAAACATTTTTGTGCAAATCAAAATATGTTTTATAGATATCTTGGTTTTTCGGATATGCAATTTCAAAATTTAACACACAAAATTTGGAAAAGTTCGGCAATAAGAACTTATTATGCAATGTCGTTCTCGTTCACTCCGTTTGTGAAACCGGAAGGCGTGGAATTTCAGATGTATAGCAACGGGAAGTTTGCTCTTCCAATCTATTTTGCAATTTTGTTTGATGTTAAAACTCACGAAATGCAATGCGTTTATGATTGCCAAAAGAAATTGACAAGCGAAAAACAAGTTGAAGAATTCCAAAAAGATTTCGTTGGAGTTATAGAACAGATTTTAGATAATGAAAATATTATAGTGAAAGATATTAAACTTGTGGAGGATGAAAATGGCAAGATATAAAACAGAAAGAGAGATGCTTCAAAGCACCTTGCTTAGAGACGGAGATTATAAAACAACAAAGGAAGTTTTTGAAAGATTGAATAACTTCTATCCAAAACTAAACATTTTGGCTGAACTTAATGATAAAAAAGAAATTGTGTATTACACATGTGAAGATGTTTTGCACGAAATTGAAGCACTTGGTGACGGATTGATTAGTCTGGGGCTTGAAAACAAACATATTGCTTTGATGGCTGATAACTCATATAGATATTTAATTTCCGACGTAACAGTTGCGGGTGGAGTTGGGGTTATCACACCAATAGACAAAGACGCGCACGAAGATTTGATTGAATTTTTGCTAAAAACTTGTGAAGCCGATGCAATAATTTGCGCACACTATTTAGTGAACAAAATTGAAAAAGTTCTTCCAAAACTAGAAAATTTAAAAACAATTATAACAATAGACAAAAAAGTTGGAGATTATAAAACTTTTGACGAAGTTAAAGCACTTGGGCTTTTGGAAGAAAACAAAGGGAGATATAAAAATAAAACACTTAACAGAGACAAATTTTGTGAAATTTTGTTCACTTCTGGAACGACCGGTGTTAACAAACCAGTTGAATTAACTCAAAAAAATATGTCGGCTAACATAATAAACTGCCTAGATTCAATTAAGGCGGAAAAAGATAACAACACAAGTATGTCTATTCTTCCAATGCATCACGCAACAGAAATTAACACACATATTTTGCCACGAATTGCTGCCGGAAGATTGACCTATATTAATGGCAGTATGAAAGACATGATGACGAACATTAAAATCTTTAAGCCATACATAATAACTGTTGTTCCAATGATTGCAAACATTTTCTATAAAACAATTTGGCAACAAGCAAAGAAAGAAGGGAAAGATAAAAAACTTAAAAAGGGAATTAAACTTTGCAAACTTCTTTCAAAATTTAACCTTGACATTACACACAAACTATTCAAACAAGTTTATGAACCATTTGGCGGAAATTTGAAACAAATTGTTTGTGGCGGAGCACCACTAAACCCCGAAACTGTTAAAGGCCTTAAAGACCTTGGAATTTACATTGTTAACGGATTTGGAATAACTGAATGTGGTCCACTTGTTTCAATGAATGCTGACACGTTTAATGAAGTTTATTCAATTGGTAAAGCGTGTCCTAAACTTGATGTTAAAATTGAAAACCCCGACGAAAACGGAATTGGTGAATTGTGTGTTCGTGGAGAGAGCGTTTCTAAGGGCTATTATAAAGACGAAGAAGCAACGAAGAAAGTTCACGATCCAGATGGCTACTTTCACACGGGCGACCTAGTTTATATGGACGATGAAAAACGACTTTTCCTTGCAGGAAGAAAGAAAAACTTGATAGTGCTTGAAAACGGAAAAAATGTTTATCCTGAAGAACTTGAAGAAAAAATTGTTAACGCAATAGATTTTGTCCGTGAAGTTATGGTATATGAAGGTGATTGTGAAATTAAAAACGAGAAAAAACACGTTATTTGTGCACAAGTTTTCTTAAACCCAGAAGAGAATAAAACAAGCGAAGAAATTATTTTAGAATTTAGAAAATTAAATCAACAAATGTCAAACTATAAACGAATAAGTTATGTTATTGTGAATGATTGCGAATTTCAAAAGAACGCGTCAAGAAAAATTGTGCGAACAAAAGCACTTGAAAACCACAAAATTAGTGGCGGATTAATAATTTAAGGAGGAAATTATGGAACAATTAAAAAATATTATAAGTGAATATGTCGGAATTGATAGGGAAGAAATAAAAAACGATACAAGTTTGGTTGGTGATATCGGGCTAGATTCATTTGGGATGATTTCCTTGCTATGCACATTAGAAAACACTTTTGAAGTTTCAATCCCAGAATATGAACTTTCTTCATTTCAAACATTTCAAGATTTAAACAACTATTTAAGCGAAAATAGTTCTTGCTATGCAAATATGTAGAAATTTTGACTGATATTATAATGCAATTTCTTTTTAAAATTGACAAAAAAGTTAATATAATGCAACAAAAATACACACAATTTTGGTAGTTTGATTGCTGAAAAACCTGCAACATGCTCAGAAACTGTAATAAAAGCACATAAAGATTGACTCGTTATGCGGTGTTTACAGACGAAGATGCAGCTATAATAGGAGCTAAA
>CAYXET010000064.1:0-5487 GCA_964464025.1 uncultured Christensenella sp.
ATTTTATCACAAGCCCAATAACATCAATATTGTTTTTATAAAGTGGTCTTATATATTTAGATTGTTTGACATAAATTTTATTTTCTTCAAAAAGGTTGTGTAGTTTAGTGTTTAGTTCTTCATCTTTCACCTTATCGCGTTTGCAAAAATATAATAGCATCACGCATTGCATACACATCCATGCTTTTGCGCATTCAATAATTTCTTCGTTTTTTGTGGAAGAAATTATTTTTTCCAAACTTTTTAAGCAGGTTAGTTTTTTGCTGTTAAATCTTCCCATAACCGCACCATTTGAACGGATTAGATAGTGATAAAGTTTTTGGTCGAAATATACAATTTTTTTGCTTTTTTGCATATAATTAAAACAAAATAAAAGGTCTTCGCAAAGGAATATTCCTTCGTCAAAAAAAATTCCGTCCAAAAGTTCTCGTTTAAACAATTTGCAAGCAATAATTCCGGTGAATTGATTTGAGCATATCATCTTTTTTATTGCTTCTGCGCCATCAACTAATGTTTGCTTCACTTTTGTTTTCCTTGTGAATTTCGTATATTTTTTTTGTTTTTTAAACGAGCAAATACTCATATCACAATTGTTTTGAGAAAGATAATCAAACATATCTTTAACATAATCTTTTTCAATGATGTCATCGCCATCAACAAAGCAAAGATATTCGCCCTTATAGTTCCTAAGCCCAAGATTTCGTGCCTTAGAAACCCCTCGTTCCATACAATTTAAAACAACAATTCGTGTGTCTTTTTTTGCATATTCACTCAAAATTTCTTTTGTATTGTCGGTTGAACCGTTGTCTATCACTATAACTTCAAGATTTCTGTATGATTGGTTTAAAACGCTATCTAAACAAGGACCAACAAGGTCTTGCAAATTTAAAACTGGAATTATAATTGAAATTAATGGTTCGTTTTTTAATGTTTCTAGTTTTTCCATACATATATAATAAATAATTTAGAATACTTTGTCAATTTTTTATGCCAAAAATCTTTTTTTGTCAGGTTAAAGTCTCATTTTGACTTTTTAACAGAAAGTTTTAAGTTGTTAGCAAATATCTTTTAAATTGTTTGCTAAAAAAATTTTTAAGGTTTATAATTATTATGATAAGGTAGGGTGTGATGAAAAAACGAGTTGTTGTCACTTTTGTGGAGGCCGGACAAGGTCATATTGTAACTGCTGAAGCAATTTGTGAAAGTTTGGAAAAAAATTATCCAAATATTGAAGTTATTCGTGATTGGATTTTTAGGGCTGATAATGATAAAACATTAGTTAATCATGAAAAAATGTTAATAAATCAGGTTAAATTTTCAAACAAACATAAGGGTCACCTAGATTTTCAATTTGCGTTGATGAAAACGTTCACAGAACAAGGAACATTGAAGTTTGTTTACAAAAACGTTTTTGCAAACGTATATAAAAAGTGCATAAAGCATCTTGAAGCCCTAAAACCCGACATTGTGATAAGCACGCATTTCGAACCTGCTTTTTTTGGAATTGAGGCGTGCAAAAACAATAAGAACCATTGGTTAAACATAATCTATGACCCCGACCATTGTGTGCACGGCTGGTGGGATAGACGATGTGACATTTTGTTCACAAACAACGATCTTGCCACAAAACAAGCAATAGAAGAAAAAATGTTTGCCGAAAGTCAAGTTAAACAAGTTAATTTTCTAAGTCGAAAACAAATTTCTGAATTTAATCTAACAAAACAAGAGTGTCGAATAAAGCATAATCTTCCGCAAAACAATTTCACAGTTATTTTGGCCGATGGAGCCTATGCTTCTGCAAACCTAAATTCATTCACGCGTGAACTACTAAAAACGAAGAAAAATATCACAATAATCCCAGTTTGTGGCCGAAATGAAAAGCTTTATCAAAACTATATGTCTTTGAAAGAGAGATTGCCAAAAAATATCACATTTTTGCCTCTTCCGTTTATGAAAAATATTGAAGAGTTCTATTGTGCAAGTGACCTGTTCATCACAAAAGCAGGGCCGAATGCTATTGTAGATTCTATGTTTGTTCACACGCCAATAATGACCAACTATTATAGCGGGCCAATAGAAAAATTCACAAACAAACTTTTCACCAAACACTATAAAACTGGTTTGTTTGTGCAAGATAAAAAACGCGCACGAAAACTTGTTGAAGCCTATATTGATAATTCTAAACTTCTTGAAAAATATAGAGAAAACACCTATAAATTCAACAAACAAGTTAACGGTGCCGACGAGATTGCAAAGACTGTGGCAGAAGCTTTGTTAGAACCCGAAAAATTCAAGTTTAATCGCCACGACGCTTTGCTTGAAAAAAATAAACTAAAATATAAAAAAGAATATGAAGAAAAAATGACTCGTCTTGCCGAAAAAATTAAAAAAGCAAAAAGGGCGGAGAGAGAAAAAACTCTTCTAAAAATTTTTAAAAACAAGAAAAAAGGATAAAATAATAAAAAAGATGTTAATTTTGTGTTGACATCTTTTTAGTTTTTTGATAAAATAAATTCGTTACTTATGAGTAATTTTTTATCATAAAGTAAACCACTTGTAAATTCCTTAATTTTTTTTGTTAAAACAAAATTTTAAAAGAATGATTGAGTGAGTTTATAAGAGTAAAAATTAAGAATTTTACCTTTTTAGGTAAGTTCAAATTTTAAAGGAGGGAAAGTATGCCAACTATTAACCAATTAATTAGGCACGGAAGAAAGAAAGTAGAGAAGAAAAGCAAATCTCCACTACTTGAAGAATGTCCACAAAAAAGAGGTGTTTGTTTGTCTGTTACAACAACAACTCCAAAAAAGCCTAACTCTGCGTTAAGAAAAATTGCAAAGGTTAAAGTTTCAAATGGCGAAGAAGGAACTTGCTATATTCCGGGGGTTGGGCACAATCTTCAAGAACATAGCGTTGTTTTAATTCGTGGAGGAAGAGTTAAAGACCTACCGGGTGTTCGATATCACATCATTCGTGGTGCGCTAGACACAGCAGGTGTTGCAAAACGTAGTCAAAGCAGAAGTAAATATGGTGCTAAAAGACCTAAATAAAAATTTAAACTTACAAAAAATCTAAAAAGGAGTTATATTATGGCAAGAAGAAATCAAGCAATAAAAAGAGAAATTTTACCAGATCCAAAATTTAACAGCATTGTTGTTGCAAAACTTATTAACCAAGTTATGCACGATGGTAAAAAATCTTTAGCACAATCAATTGTTTATGACGCATTTGATGCTGCAAACGAAAAACTAGGCCTAGAAGGCGCAAATTGTTTGTCAGTTGCGTTAGAAAACATTATGCCAGTTGTTGAATGTAAAGCACGACGTGTTGGCGGTTCAAACTATCAAGTTCCAATCGAAGTTCGTCCAGAACGACGTCAAACACTAGGAATTCGTTGGTTAGTTAGCAGTGCACGAAAAAGAAGTGAACGAGAAATGGTTAACCGACTTGCAATGGAAATTGTAGACGCAAACAACCAAACTGGTGGTGCAGTTAAGAAGAAAGAAGAAATGCACAGAATGGCAGAAGCAAACAAAGCTTTTGCTCACTATAAATACTAAAATATAAAAAGGAGAAAAATATGCCTAGAGAATATTCCCTAGAAAATACAAGAAACATCGGTATTATGGCCCACATTGATGCTGGGAAAACCACAACAACTGAAAGAATTTTGTATTACACAGGTATAAATCATAAAATTGGTGAAGTTCACGATGGTTCAGCCACTATGGACTGGATGGAACAAGAACAAGAACGTGGAATCACAATCACATCAGCTTGCACAACCTGCGCATGGAAAGGAAAGAGAATAAACATCATCGACACTCCAGGACACGTAGACTTCACTGTTGAAGTTCAACGAAGTTTGCGAGTTTTAGATGGTGCAATCACAGTGCTATCAGCGCGTGAAGGTGCTCAATCTCAAAGTGAAACAGTTTGGAGACAAGCAAATGAATGTAAGGTTCCTCGTCTAGTTTTCGTTAACAAAATGGACCGTGATGCAGCCGATTTCTACAAAGCAAGCGAAAGCGTTAAAACAAGGCTTAAAGGAAACCCAGTTCCAATTCAAATTCCAATTGGACAAGAAGCAAATTTTAAAGGAATTATCGACCTAATCGAAATGAAGGCAACAATGTATAACGAAGACGACGGAAAAATCTTCGAAATTGTTGAAATTCCAAGTGAATATAAAGCAAAAGCAGAAGAATATCGTGCGAAAATGATAGAATCAATTGCCGAAACTGATGACGAATTGCTAGAAAAATTCTTTGCAGGTGAAGAATTTACAGTTGAAGAAATCAAAAAAGCAATCCGAAAGGCAACGCTAGAACTAAAAATCAACCCTGTTCTTTGCGGAACAGCATTGAAAAACAAAGGCGTTCAACCTCTATTGGATGCAATAGTAGATTATCTTCCAGCCCCAACCGATGTTGACCACGTTGTTGGTGTTAACCCAGAAACAGGAGAGGAAGAAACTCGTCTTTCATCCGACGATGAACCATTTGCTGGGCTTGCATTCAAAATTATGGACGACAAGTTTGTTGGAAACCTAACATTCTTCCGTGTTTATTCCGGAAGTTTAAAAGCCGGTTCCTATGTCTACAACCCTAGAACAGGAAAAAAAGAAAGGATTGGCCGTATTGTTAGAATGCACGCAAATAACCGTCAAGAAATAGATGAAATTTTCGCCGGAGATATCGCAGCACTTGTTGGATTAAAAGACACAGTAACTGCCGACACTTTGTGTGATGAAGATCATCCAATTGCACTAGACGGAATGGAATTCCCAGACCCAGTTATCGAACAAAGTTTGGAACCAAAAACAAAAGCTGACCAAGAAAAAATGGTGCTTGCTCTAATTAAACTTGCAAAAGAAGATCCAACATTCAAAACTTGGACAGATAAAGATTCAGGGCAAACAATCATTGCCGGTGTTGGGGAACTTCATCTAGACATCATTGTTGACCGTTTGCGTCGAGAATTTGGTGTTGAAGCAAACATTGGCAGACCACAAGTTGCCTATAAAGAAACAATTCGAGACACAATTGAAGCGGAAGGAAAATATATCCGACAATCAGGCGGTAAAGGTCAATATGGTCACTGCTGGATAAAACTTGAACCAAAAGAAGACGGCGGATATGAATTTATTGACGAAATCGTTGGCGGTGTTATTCCAAAAGAATATATCCCAGCAATCGACAAAGGAATTCAAGAAGCAGCAGCAAACGGAATTTTGGCTGGCTACCCAGTTGTAGACTTCAAAGTTCACGTGTTTGATGGTTCATATCACGATGTCGATAGTAGTGAAATGGCGTTTAAGATTGCAGGAAGTATGGCGTTTAAAGAAGGTGCCAGAAAGGCAAGACCAGTTCTTCTAGAACCAATTATGAAAGTTGAAGTTGAAACACCAGATGACTATCTAGGAGATGTTATCGGGGGATTGACCGGACGAAGAGGAATTTTGCAAGGAACAGAAGCAACACTAGG
>CAYXET010000065.1:0-5407 GCA_964464025.1 uncultured Christensenella sp.
TTTAATGTTGTTTTATTTTTCAATCAAACTTGGTTCGGTGAATTCTTTTGGCGAACGAATGTTCATTAAATACAAAATTGTTGGACTAACATTTGCAAGTTTTCCGTTTGAAATTAGTTTATATTTTTTATCGCTAACGATAATAAATGGCGCGTCACTCGTTGTGTGAGTTGTGCAAGGCGAACCATCTTTGTTTTGCATAATGTCAGCATTCCCGTGGTCGGCGGTTATCAAAACTTCATAGCCTTTTTTTCTTAAATTTTCAACCAAAATTTTCAAGTTTTTATCTAAAAATTTTAGCGATAACATAGTCTTTTCATAGTCTCCTGTGTGCCCGACCATATCGGCGTTTGGAAAATTAACCAAAACAAAATCATATTTTTCTTTATCCGTTTCCGAAATTATTTTGTTTGTGATTTCCTTTGCCTTCATAAAAGGAACTTTTGCAAAGTTATCTGTTTTGTCGCCTTCAATTATAATTCGTTTTTCACCCCAAAATGGTGTTTCGTTAAGCAAATTAAAAAAATAGGTCACGTGAGCATACTTTGTTGTTTCGCTAATCCTTAGTTGTGTTTTTTTGTTTTTGCTAAGCACTTCGCTCAAACAATTTTTCCCGCTTGTTTCATCGAAAATTGTTGTAACTTTCCCACTAAATTTTTCGTCATAACTAATGAATGAAAATAAGTTTCTTTGCCCATTTTCAATTAATTTTTCAAAAATTTGTCTGGCCCTATCACTTCGAAAATTGAAGCACAAAATTGCGTCTTCATCTTTCACACAAAAATTTTCATCCAAAATTGTTGTTGGCAACAAATATTCGTCTGTAATGTTTTTCTCATAGCTTTCATCAAAAACATTTCCAAGTTTTTGAACCTTATTTTCACTATCATAATTCAACAAAACATTCAAAAATTTTTCGGTGCGGTCATAGTTTTTTTCGCGGTCCATTGCATAAAATCGACCGGTGACAGACACAACTTTTCCAACACTCAAAGTTTTTGTTTTGCTAATAAGCTTTTCAAAAAATTGCTTTCCACTTGTTGTGTTTGTGTCTCTTCCGTCACTTATAAAATGAATAAGAACATTTTTAAAATCTTTCATTTTGCAAAGCTTTAACAAACTATATAAATGATTTATATCCGAGTGCACTCCGCCATTAGAACAAAGGCCAAAAATGTGGAGATTTGCATTTTTTTGTTTTAAGTTTTCAATTAAATTGCACAACTTTTTATTTTCAAAAAAACTTTGATTTTTAATTTCGTCGTCAATTTTTGTGCTGTTTTGTTTAACAACCCTTCCCGAGCCAAGATTTAGATGTCCAACTTCGGAATTTCCAAACTGATTTTGTTTTAGGCCAACAAACTCACCTTTTGTTTTAAGTTTAGTGAACGAATAGTTTTTCATTAAACTTTTTAAAAATTTCATATCGGCATTTTTAACGGCGTTATAGTGCGTGAAATGTCTTAGGCCAAGACCATCTAGAATTATTAGTGCTACTTTGCTCATATTACTTCCCTAATTCTAGCAAGTTGTTGGCATCTAGAATTGTTCTTCCAATTAGCAAGCCATCAATATAATCACTTCTTAGATATTGTTCATAGTTTTGCATATTGATGCTTCCGCCATATAAAACCTTTGGATTAATTTCATCTTTTTTGCTTTTTGATGAAACAATTTCTTTGATTAATTTTATGTTATTTTCAACATAACCAAGGTCTGCACTTGCGTCGCCACCGATGGCATAGGTTGGTTCATAGGCGATAATAATTTTATCTATATCCTGAACTTTAACCCCACGAAGAGCCAAAGTTAGTTGTTTTTTAAGATGTGCCTTGTAAAGATTATTTCTGGTTTGTCCAAGGCTTTCCCCAATACACAAAATTGGAGTAACTCCGTTTTCTAGTGCTGCCAAGATTTTTTTGTTAACAATTGCATTGCTTTCCTTAAACAATTTTCGACGTTCATTGTGACCAACCAAAGCATATTTAACATTGAAATCTTTTAACATTGAAAGACTTGTTTCCCCAGTGAAACTTCCTTCTTCCTTAAAGAAAAAGTTTTGAACGCCATAGGATATTTTTTCATTTTGGTGAATAGTTGACAAAAACAAGTGTGATAAATTCATTAGCAAAACAATATCGTTTGCATATTCCCCCGCACACACCGTTTGCAAATATTCACTCATTTCTAGTGAAGTTTTATTCATCTTAAAGTTTGCAACAATTAGTTTTCCCATTTTAATGTTCTCCTTTGTTTTTAATATTATTAATTGCAACAAGTCCAGCGCCCTCTAGAAGTTTCAAACTTGCTCCGCCACCTGTTGAAATATGATTAAATTTTGACGAAAGATTATATTTTTCAATTGAAAAAATTGTATCTCCACCGCCAGCCACTTTCACTGCTTTTTTGTTTTTCGCAATTGCTTTTAAAATTTCTTTTGTGCCCAAACTATATTTTTCATTTTCAAACACACCCATTGGGCCGTTGATTATAATTGTTCGTGCCTTTTTGATTTCTCTTTTATATAGTCTTATAGTTTTTGGACCAATGTCTAGTGCCATTAAGTTTGGCTTCATTTTTGTAACTGCAAAGTTTTTATAGTTTTTTGCATCGATTTTTTCCGCACAAATGTTATCGACCGGCAAAAGCAGTTTCACGTTTTTGTCAAAAGCTTTTTTTATCATTTTATAACAATAAACTAGTTGCTCGTCGTCGACAATCGAAGTTCCAACTTCGGCATTAAGTGCTTTTAAAAATGTATAGCTCATTCCTCCGCCAATTATCATCACATCAACCTTATCCAAAAGATTTTCAACAACTTTTAATTTTTCTTTAACTTTCGCTCCACCCAAAATTGCCATAATCGGATGTTTGGATTCATCAAAAATGTTTTCAAGATAACTTATTTCTTTTTCACAAAGCATTCCAATTCCGCTATCCAAAAATTTTGCAACGCCATAAGTTGAGGCATGTTTTCGGTGGCTTGCGCCAAACGCGTCGAGAATGAAAATATCAAAAGGCTTTGCCAAGTTCTTTGAAAAAGTTTCGTCATTCTCTTCTTCTTCCTTAAAAAAGCGGATATTTTCCAAAAGCAAAACTTCACCACGGCATAAATTTTCAACTTCCTTACACATTTCTTCATTTGCAACAGACGTTGAAAAGAAAACTTTTGTGTTTAATTTTTGCTTTAAATATTCAAACACAGGCCTTAAACTTAGTTTTTCATCAACCTTTCCGTCGGGCTTACCTAGATGCGAAACAATTGCAATCTTTGCACCCTTTTCAATTAGCGCCTTGATTGTTGGAAGAGACTCATCTATCCGTTTTGTGCTTGAAATTTCCCCATCGGGTGACAACGGAACATTCAAATCAAGCCGAAGCAAAACTTTTTTGTCAAAAAAATCAAAATCATTAATATTTTTTTTCATCAACTCTTCCCCTAAATTTTGTGTGAATTTGCATTGTTTGCATTAAAACTTGCAATAGATTTTAGTTTTTATTTTTCAAGTGATAGAAAAATTTGAAACAACTTGAATATATTTTTGCCAAAACAAAATTGCATTAAAACAACAAACTAAGCGCAAAAACACTTTTTATATTTATATTATATATTATTATTGACAAAAAAGAAAATGTTTTAATGATTTTTATTTATTTTTTTAGAAAATTTTCCAAAATATTTAAAGTTTTGTTAATTGTTGTTGCCTTATAAATTACTGGCAAAATCTCCTTAAAATTTTCTTGCCCTTTCAAATAGAAAGCAAGGTGTTTTTTCATATTATTCAAAACTGTTGTTTCTGAGTAGATTTCGCATTGCTTATTATAGTGAAAAATTATATCTGAAAGCAAATTTTTTGTGTAGTTTTTTCCCAAAATTTCACTAAAAATATAGGGATTTCCAATAGCTTTTCGGCCAATCATCACACTTTTCACACCAGTGGCTAACATATTTTCATAACTTTGTTTATCAATAACGTCGCCATTTCCGCAAACATCAATTTTTACGCTGTCGACAACTTTTTTGATTAGTTCTAAATTCGCTGTTCCGCTATATTTTTGTTCAACCGTCCTTCCGTGGATTGTTATCATTTTTGCTCCGCTATCTTCGCACATTTTTGCAAATTGTGTGCAAACAATATGTTCATCGTCTTCGCCTAGCCTGAATTTAACTGTGACAGGTTTTGTTGTTGATTTCACACACGCAGAAATAATTTTGCTGGCTTTTGTTAGGTCTTTCATCAAAAAAGAGCCTTCTTTATTCTTTACAATTTTCGGCGCTGGGCAACCCATGTTAAGGTCAATATAATCAAACTCATCTAATTTCCCGCTTCTAATGACACTTTCAAAAACATTTTCATCATTTCCAAAAAGTTGAACGCCCTTAGTTTTTGTTAACCCACAAGTTTTAAGCATTTTGTTAGTTTTTTCGCTTCCAAACATAATTGCCTTTGCACTTATCATTTCGCTAACAGTTATATCTGCGCCATATCTTTCGCACAAAATTCTAAGGCCCAAGTCACTATATCCCGCCATTGGCGCTAAAATTAATTTATTTTTAAAATCTACCATAACTAAATAATATAATAATTTTCAAAAAAAGTCTATTTTTTAACGTTTTTTTGTAAATTTTTTCATAATTTTATTAAAATTTATTTCTTTTTTATTAAACCCTTTAAAAACAAAAATTGAAAATAAATAAATCACAAAACACACCCCAAGAGTTAACAAAATCAACGGCCTTGAAAGAAGATTTTTTGTAAAAAATTTGACCGCAAAAAGCACTATTGCAACGTTAAACAGTGATAAGAGTGGAACAAGAAAAAATTCTTTCACACCATAGGAGATTTCAACAACTTTTCTTGCTTTTAACAAGTTTAATAAAAGTGCTGTTGCATAGCACAAAACGTCACCCACAACCAAACCATAAATATTCAAATTTTTGTTCAAAACAAGCACAATTGTTAACACAATTTTAATTACAACCGAAAAACACATTGCAAAAAAACAATAATAACTTTCGTTTGCGGCCTGAAGCAAAGTGATTAGCAGTTGATTTATCGCAATGTAGATAATCGAAAAACTACTAAATTTCAACATCAAACTAACGGTGTTTAGTTGATTAAAAGTTTCACTATTCATTTTTCCATATAAAAAGTAGCAAATCTGTTTTGAAAAAATAAAATAACATAGTGCACAAAAAAGTGTGAAATACCAAACAATTTTTATGGCAAATTTAATTTTGAAATTAATATCTTTTGCGTTTTTTAGTGCAAAACTTGCGCTGATTGACGGCATTAAACTTGTGCTTAAACTGATTGCAACAACGCTTGGAAGATTGATTAAACTTGCCACCACCCCACTGTAGCCCATATAAACTGGACGAAAGTGTAAAATAAAAACCACTATT
>CAYXET010000066.1:0-5138 GCA_964464025.1 uncultured Christensenella sp.
AATCGGATTTGTTTGACTTAACGAATAAATATTTACATTTTCAAACCCAAAAGATAGATTAAAACTTGGTGAAAAAATTAGTTTTGTTCCATAGGAATTCAAAATTTGGTGGTCTCGGATATCTAGGATATTATTATTAACAACAACGCAATCAACATCCAGCGCACCATAATCAGACAAAAGTTCAATTACGCTTTTTTGAAAGTCGCTTTGAGCAACACCAGCTTCATAAAGACTTAAACTTCCCCTAACAAAAAGCGGTTTTTTGTGTTTTTTGCTGAGAAAAATCATATTTGAAAAATCATCTTCGGTGTTTTCAAAAACAGATTTTAGGCCAAAAACAAATGGGGTTTTTTCAATTGAAAATCGTGAGATTGTGCCCAAACTATTTTTTTGCCTATCCTCGCAAAAACAAAGTTTATACACGCAATTAACGTCGCATTCTTTCACCGCTTTTTTTAGCGAAAGATTATAAAAATCTTCGTCACAAAAAGTTGTTATCCCGCTTTTAACTAGATTTAAAATTTGAAATTTATAGATTATATATTTTTCTTCTTCGCTTAAATTTTCCAAAAACTTTGAATAGGCAAACGAAAAGTCGGAATAGTTGTGATTTTCCGAAAAACTTTCATAAAAATTTTCAAGCAAGTGCGAATTTGGATTGATAAAACCCGAAATGAAAACATTCCCTTCGCTGTTTACTATTTTTGCATCTTGTGCCATAATATCACATTCGCCTTTTGCAAAAATTTGTTCAATTATATCATCATTTGTCAAAATATCAACATCTTTTAGTTGACAATTTTTTCCATCAATAATTTTTGCGTTTGTGTATAAAACTTTCATCATTCCCTCGTAATTTTTTTATAAATTTTTTCGTTTTTCAAAACTTTTTTTATATAAATATTTGTCTCTTGATATGGGCAACTTAAATTAGTGCCACGTTCTTCAATTTCTCCATTTCTAATCCATTCGTTAACTCTTGTTATTCCCGCGTTATAGCACATCAAAACAAGCCTTTTATCCGAAAAATTGGAAAATAAATATTGAAGATAATTCACGCCAAGAGTAATGTTTGTTTTTGCATTAAATAAATCCTCTTTTTCAATTGAAAACCCAAGTTTTTCAGCAACTTCAACACCTGTTGAAAAGGTTATTTGCATAAGACCATAGGCGTTGCTTGCGCTTTTAGCATTTTCGTTAAAACTGCTTTCGGCTTTTATGATTGCCAAAACAAACGGAAGAGTTAAATTTTGATTTTTGTTTTCAATTGAATTAAGTTCAAGCACAATTTCATTTTTATAAAGTGTTTTAAATTCGATTTTAAAAAACCAATAAACCAAAACACAACAAAAACTAAGCATTGTAAAAACCAAAATTAAACTAAAAACAATTTTTTTCGCTTTCATTTTTCTATTTTATGCAAAAAATCAATTTTTTATTTTCATAGGTTCATATTCAACTTAAACTCACTTTTTTCATTTTTTATTTTTTTTGCTATTTTTTATTAGTTTTTTGCTATTTTTTATTAGTTTTTTGCTAGTTTTTTAATATTTTTTATTTAAAAATTTGATTTTATTTTAACAAAAATTTTCAAAATTAGTCTTTTGCATCATATAAATTTTCACCCTCACTAATGTTCACCTTTAATGGAACGGAAAGCGAAACAACATTTTCCATTTTCTCTTTCAAAATATGTTTAACAATTTCTTCTTCACCCGGAAAAGTGTCGCAAATAAGTTCATCGTGAATTTGCAAAATCAGTTTGCTGTTAAGTTTTCTTTTCTTGAATTCCTTGAAAACTTCAATCATCGCAAGTTTTATTATGTCGGAAGCCGTGCCTTGAAGAGGCATATTCAACGCAACTCTTTCACCAAACTGTTTTAGATTATAGTTGTTCGAATTTAACTCGTCAATTATCCTTCGCCTATTGAACATTGTTTTGACATAGCCATTTTCTTTTGCAAAAACAATTGAGCTTTCAAGATATTTTTTCACCCCCGGATAGGACTCGAAATATTTTTCAATGAACTCTTTTGCTTCTTTTCGGGTTGAATGAATTGATTGGCTTAGACCATAGTCGGAAATTCCATAGACAATGCCAAAATTAACAGCTTTCGCCCGTCTTCTCATTTGCGGAGAAATAAGCGATTGCGGCACATTAAAAATTTGGCTTGCAACAATTTCGTGAATGTCTAGGTCGTGGTTAAAAGCATCAACAAGCCTTTCGTCGCCAGAAAAACCCGCTAGCAATCGGAGTTCAATTTGGCTATAATCGGCGCTAGTTAACTTTCCGTTTTGAAAACGCGAAATGAAAATCTTGCGCAACTTTCGCCCTTCCTCTTCTCTAATTGGAATATTTTGCAAATTAGGTTCTTGCGAAGAAAGCCTTCCTGTTTGTGTTAACATTTGATTGAAAATTGTGTGAACTAGGTGACTTTTATCATCAATTTTTTCAAGATAACTTTCAACATAGGAAGAATTTAGTTTGCTGATTTTGCGATATCTGATGATATGTTCAATAATTGGATGGGCGTTTCTTAAACTTTCTAAAACTTCATTTTTTGTTGAATTTTTTTCAATATTTTTTAGCCCAAGTTTATCAAATAAAATGTGTGCCAGTTGCTTTGGAGAATTCACGTTGAAATCTTCGCCCGCACAAAGTTTGATTTTTTCAACTAAATCTTTCAACTCGTCGTTATATTCGTCGCAAAGTTTTTTTAAAATTATATGGTCAAGTTTAAAGCCACACTGCTCCATGCTAAACAAAACGTCAATCAACGGAAATTCAATGTTATTATATAAAAATTCCATATCCAAATCTTTTAATTTGCTTAAATATGTTTTATAACTTTCAAACAAGCAAGTTGCAACACACAAACTAACATAGTTTTGTTGATTGCATAGTTCTTCTTCATTTTTAATTGATTTTTTGCCGGATTTTACTAGATAATCGGCAAGCATCACATCAAAAATCACTCCACGAAGGTTTATGCCAAACGAACACAAATTGTGCATTAGTTGCTTTTTATCAAAAACAATTTTTTTAACGTTTTCATCTTCCAAAAGTTCCTTAAAACTTTTTATAACAAGCATAAAATCTAGGCCGTCATCAATCAAATTTTCTTTAATTTTTATAACATTTTCTTGATATTTGCTGTTAGAAATGTGAATGTTTGAAGACAAAACAAAACTGAATGGATTGTTGTTTTTAAGGTCCAAAATTAATTTTGATAGGTCTTCTTCGGAAGAAATTATCTTTTCGATTGCTTGTTTTTTTTCAACTTTTTTCTCGACCAATTCAAAATTAAACAACTCTTGCTTTTTTAAAATTGTTTTAAATTGATATTTTTCAAAAAAGTTTGCTGTCTTTTCATCAAAAGGAAATTTTATGTTAACTTTTTCAACATCAAAATCAAATTCGACATCTGTTATGATTGTTGCAAGTGTTTTTGACAAAAAGCACATTTCTTTTCCATCAATTAATTTTTCTTGCAACTTCCCTTTAATTTTGTCTATGTTGTTATATAAATTTTCAATTGTTCCATAGTCTTTCAAAAGCGAAAGCGCAGTTTTTTCACCCACACCCCTAACCCCCGGAATGTTATCGGAACTATCGCCCATCAAGGCTTTAAGGTCAACAATTTGACTTGGCGAAAGGTTATAGACCTCGAACAAATGTTGCTTATCAAATTGTTCAATCTCGCTAAGACCCTTTCTTGTAAGCCAAACCTCGGTGTTATCGTCAATCAGTTGCAAACTATCCTTGTCACCGGTGATAACAAAATTCTTTGTTGCTTTGTTTTTTGAAAGTGTTCCAATTATGTCGTCGGCCTCGAAACCTGCCTTTTCGATGATTGGAATATTCATCAAACTAAGCATCTGCTTCAAAAGAGGCATTTGACTTGCAAGTTCTTCGGGCATAGCCTGCCGGCCAGCTTTATAGGCGTCAAACATTTTGTGCCTGAAAGTTTTTTCTTTAAGGTCAAAAGCAACAACAATTTTTCGGGCGTTGTTTTCCGAAATCAACTTTATTAGAATGTTGCAAAAACCATAAATTGCGTTTGAAAACTCGCCTTCACTGTTTGTTAGAAGCGGAAGAGCATAAAATGCTCGATTAATCAAACTATTTCCGTCTATAATAAAAAAATTTTCCATAAGAATATTATATCCTATTTTGGAAAATTTTTCTAGCATTTTAACATTATTTATTATTTTGCAATAACCCCAGATAGCAAATTTGGATTTACAAACACAATAACAAGCAAAATAACGGCAATTATAAACAAAATTAGGAATATGCTCGTTACTTTTGCAAGAAGATTGTTGAATGTGAACAATCCAAGCAAAATTAGGCTGCCATAGTCAAGCAAAAATTGACCAAGCGTGCCAAATGGAACGGCGCCAATTATTTTTGAATAGATGAACAGCACAAAAAGTGCAATTGTTCCAAGAGATAATATAACATTAAATAATTTCTTCATAGTTTAATTATAATATGTTTTGACAAAAATTGCAACCCCTTTTTTGGGATTGCAAACATTTTTTGGTGGTTGGGGATGGATTCGAACCATCGAAGACGAAAGTCGACGGATTTACAGTCCGTTGCATTTGGCCGCTCTGCAACCCAACCTTATTTTAAAAAAAGGTTAAGGAAAATATCCAAAACAATTTTTTTAAAATTGGAGCTGGTGAATGGAATCGAACCATCAACCTGCTGATTACAAGTCAGCTGCTCTGCCAATTGAGCCACACCAGCACAAATATATTTTGTTATCAAAACATTGCAAGTATACTAAAATGTAACACGTTTGTCAACAAAATTTACAAAAAAAATTAAAATTTTTAAATTTTTTTTATTGTAATCTAAAACCATTAAAAAATCTGGTGGTTTTGTGTTACAAAAAAAGGTTATTTTAAAATAACCTTATTTTATTTGATTTATTAATTTTTTAAATTAAAAACGAATTTTTTCTTCAACAAATGCACGAACTTCACTTACATCTAATGTTATTTGTTCCATTGTATCTCTAAAACGAATTGTAACCTTATTATTTTGAAGTGTATTATCATCGACTGTTAAACAAAATGGTGTTCCAATTTCAATAATGTCAACATAATCTTTTACTTTCTCTGCT
>CAYXET010000067.1:0-5018 GCA_964464025.1 uncultured Christensenella sp.
GAAATATATAAAAAATCGGGGATAAACAGAATTAGTTTTGGACTGCAAAGTGATAATGATGACATTTTGAAAACAATTGGCCGTGTGCACACAAAGGAAGACTTTCTTAGGGCAATTGAATTTGCAAAAAACGCTGGTTTTGAAAATATTAATGCCGATGTGATGCTTGGGCTTCCAAACCAAAAATTGTCCGATGTTGAAAGCACGCTTGAAACTTTGATTTCTCAAGATGTCACGCATATATCTTGTTATAGTTTAATTTTGGAAGAAGGGACTAAGTTGAATTCTTGGGTGGAAAATGGCGAAATTATTCTTCCAACCGAAGACGAAACAGTGAAAATGTATGATTTTTGCTTAAAGTTTCTAGAAAAACACAAAATTTTTCGATATGAAGTTTCAAATTTTGCAAAAAAAGGCTTTGAAAGTGCACATAATTTAACCTATTGGACGGGCGGAAACTATCTTGGTCTTGGCTTGAACTCCCATTCAAAAATAGGGGATAAGCGAAGTGAAAACACCGCAAATTTCAGTGAATATTTTTTTGAAATTGACAAACTTAATTTTCCAATAAAAAACAAAATCACGCTTTCAAAAGATGAAAAACGTGAAGAGTTTGTTATGTTGTCGCTAAGAATTAAGCAAGGAATAGATTGCTTTGAGTATGAAAAATTATTCAATGAAAACTTGATTGAGGCAAAAAAACAAGAAATTGAATTTTTAACAGGTCTAAAACTAATTAAATGCGAAAATGGGCATATTTTTTGCACAAATAAGGGATATAAGGTGCTTAATCAAATAATTTTGAAACTAATTTAGTTTGCATAATTTTTTTTATTAGTTTTTCCATTAGATTATTTATGTTACTATTATCTTTATTAAAGAAAATTTTTATTTTTATTGCTATAACTATTGTTGTTATTAGTATCATTATTATTTTTTTATTAATTTTATTTTATAATTTTATTGTTCTATTGCTTTACTACTTTTATTTTTTTATTACTTTTATTTTTTTATTATTTTCATTGATATAATGTTTTTCCTTTAAAAAATGTTTTGTAGGAATGTTTTGTAGGAATGTTTTGTAGGAATGTTTTGTATGAATGTTTTGTATGAATGTTTTTGAAGAAGCGTTTTTGTAGAATTTTTTTAGTGAGCTTCTAATTAAAACTTATAAAATGTTTTGAATGTGCGGGATAATAATGTGCTCGTAACTTTTTGCAAAATAAACAAGCAAATTCACTTCAACAAGTAATTCTTCTTTTTTGTTTAGTATAGACAAAGTTTTTATTTTCGAAATCTGTTCGCCGGCTTCTTCCATATTGATATGATTAACAACAAGACAAAAATAATTTTCCGTTTTAGACCAAAATTCGTCAAGGTCGGCAATTTTTTCTTGCACCTCGCCCTCGTTCATTTTTTCGCTTGTTTCAACAAGTTTTTGAAGATTTATTGATTTTTCATAAAGGGTGTTTAAATTTTGGCTTAAATAAATGTCTTCCAGCACGCAAAGACCAATCAAAAAAAGGAAAGTGATGATTATAATAAGTCCGCGTTTCATAATTCACCGCCTTTGAAACTTGTTTTAAGTGTGAAATATTTTTTATTTTTTGGTTGAATGTAAACATTTCCATTGCAATCTAGGGTGAAAACTAAAATGTTTTTAATTTTACTTTCGCCAACTTTTTTTATTTGCCTTAGCAAAAATTCTTCGTCAACGCAACAAAGTTGCATATTTTCTTTAACAACTTTGCCGTCGCTAATCAAAAGTGATAGCAGTTGATTTTGCGGGCTGTTAATTTTCAAATCGTTTTTAGTCACAGGCATAGACTCCACTTTTGGGATAACAGTTATTTTTCCGTTTGTTTCAACAATGGCATATTGGATGTCTTCGAACTTAAAATAGTTTAAGTTTCGCAAACTTTCTTGCACGTCGTTTAAATTCAAGTTAAGTTTTTTCAAATTTTCATAATCAATTCCGTCGGGCGAAATTATAATCACGGGCTTTCCGCTAATAATTTTTCTAAATAGTAAACTTTTTTGCATCAAAACCGAAATTCCAAAATGAATGACAAGCAAGGTGATTAGCGGAACAACGCCATGAATTAGTGGAATGGCGGTGTCGGCCATAGGAAGGGTTGCAAGGTCGGCCACAATCAGCGTGATGACGAATTCATAGGGTTGAAGTTCGCCAAGTTGCCTTTTTCCCATTAGTCTGAAAACAAATAAAACAATGATATAAATCACAAAACATCGTGCAATTAGTGTAAACATATTATAATTTTTAACACATTTTAAAATTTTAAACTTTCAAAAATGAAATAAACTTTTTGTTATTTGTCAAGAAAATTTCACCACTAAAAAACTAATTAGTGTGTAGTAACTCATTTTTTGCAAGATAAAAAGAAAGCATTTTGCCGCAATCGCAACCCCCTCAGCGCAATAGTCCCTTTTTGCGGCCAAAAAATTAGAATAACTTGATGTCACCCAATCTTTTTATCGGTGGGTTTTAAATTATTGGTAATTAAAATTAAAATGTTTTAAATTATTGCCTATTAAAATTTAATTCAATTTTTTTAATTTTAAATCTTCAAAATGTAAAAAATTGATGCAAAAATACTAGTTTTGAAATAGCAAAAGCATATTGCAAAAAAGATTTTAAAAAAATTTAAAAAAACTTTAAAAAGTTGACACAAACTGTTGACTTTTTTTATTTTATTGCATATAATAGTGCTAGCAGTCTTGAAACGAGAGTGCTAAAACTTAAAAGGAGATTATGGAAAACTTAAATTTAACTGAAAGACGAAGAAAAATTTTATTTTCATCCATAGAAGATTACATCCGTTTGGCTTTGCCGATAACAAGTTTGTCGGTTCAAACTAATCATTTAAAAGATGTCAGCACAGCCACGCTAAGAAACGAGTTAAACACGCTTGAAGCAATGGGTTTATTAAAACAATTGCACACATCAAGTGGCAGAGTTCCAACAAGCAAGGCATATCGGATTTATGTTGATGCAATTATGAAAGAAAATAAGTTTAGCAAAAAAAATTTGAGCGTTATAAAAAATTTATTTTCTCAAAGGTCAAATTTGCTTAGTGAAATTTTAGAAAACATTGCAAAAACTGTAAGCGAAGTGACAAACTATCCAACTGTTGTGCTTTTGAATGGATTTAATAATTTTACGATTGAAAATTTAAAATTAATTCCGTTAATGAACAATTCACTTTTGCTTTTAATTTCAACTTCGGCCGGTGTGATTAACAACACAATCAAGTTTGACGGAGTTGTGACCGAGCAAAATTGCGTTGATGCAAGCAACTTTTTAACTCGTGAATTTTCCGGAAAAAAGATTTCGGTGATGATTACGAGTATGAAAGAACTTGTGAAAGGTCTTAATGACGAAATTAAAGATTATCAAAACATTTTTAACATTTTGATTGACGGCTTGATTAATTTAACGGAAAATGCGAAAGAGTTTTCGGTGAAAGGCGCAACAAAACTTTTGTTGAACCCAGAATATTCAGACGCAACCAGTGCAAGAAAAGTTTTCGACGTTTTGGAAGACCAAAAGAAACTTCAAAAAATCTTTGACGAATCTAGCGACGAAGAAATAACTTTTTCGATTGGTGAAGAAAATTGCAGTGAAAATTTAAGCAATTGCTCCGTGATAAAAGCTAACTATAGTGTAGATGGTGAAAAAATTGCACAAATTGGGGTTATCGGCCCTGAAAGAATGGATTATGCGTTAATTGCCGGTGCATTAAAATATATAGTTGACGAAATGAAAAATTTAAGTAAGTTAGAAGGAGGAGAAAGAAATGACAATTAGATATAGTTGTGATGGAAATTGCGGAAGTTGTCCATTTGGGTCTTGCCCATCTGAAGGAAACGACAGCGATAGTGAACAAGAAAAAGAAGACAGCCAAAAAAATGGAAAATAGGGAGAAATTATGACAAAGAAAAAAAATCAAAACGCAAACTCGTGCAAAAACTGCCAAGATGAATTTGATTTGGATAGAGAAATTCATTCTTCCAGTGATGAAGTTTGCAGGGAGAATGAATTTAAGGACACTCTTCAAAGGCTTCAGGCAGAATTTGAAAATTATCGAAAACGAACAGAAAGTGGGGCTGTTAAAATTAAAGAAGACGGAATTGTGCAAGCAATTGGGAAACTTTTGCCCGTGCTTGATAGTTTTAAGAGCGCAAAAAGTTTGGTTAAAAACGAAGAGTTTTTGAATAGTTTATCTTTGATAGAAAAACAATTTAATGATGGCCTTGGTGCACTAGGCGTGAAAAAAATTGAAGCTGAAGGTAAACAATTCGACCCAAAACTTCATAATGCTGTTTTGGTTGGTAATGACGAAAATAAAGAAGAAGATGAAATTTTGGAAGTTTTTCAAGATGGTTATGCCTTGGGTGACAGAGTTATTAGGCATAGCGTAGTAAAAATTAACAAAAAGTAGTAAATTTTAGAATATTAAGGAGAATTTTATGGGAAAAGTTATTGGAATAGACTTAGGAACAACAAACAGTTGTGTTGCAGTTATGGAAGGTGGAAAACCAACAGTTATTGCAAACGCCGAAGGAGATAGAACAACTCCAAGCGTTGTTGGTTTCACGAAAGAAGGAGAAAGACTTGTTGGTCAAGTTGCAAAACGTCAAGCAGTTGCAAACAGTGACAACACAGTTTTGTCAATCAAACGAGAAATGGGAACAGATTATAAAGTTACCCTTCAAGGAAAAGAATATTCACCGCAGGAAATTTCAGCAATGATTTTGCAAAAACTAAAACAAGATGCTGAAAGCTATTTGGGAACAAAGGTGACCGACGCTGTTATCACTGTTCCGGCATATTTTACGGATAGTCAACGTCAAGCAACAAAAGACGCAGGCAAAATTGCTGGTTTGAACGTTTTGAGAATTATCAACGAACCAACCGCAGCAGCACTTGCCTATGGCCTAGATAAAGGTGAAAATGCCAACCAAAAAATTTTAGTATACGACATTGGTGGCGGAAC
>CAYXET010000068.1:0-4878 GCA_964464025.1 uncultured Christensenella sp.
TTCAAAAACAAGTTAAGCGATTTTTAATAAACTAATATTCAAACACTTAGAAAACAAATAAGATGTTTAAGCATAAATAAAATAATTAACATAGGCAAAATATTTTAGTCACAAGTAAAATAATTACAACTTATTTAAAACAATTTTAAAACAATTTTAAAACAATTTTAAAACAATTTTAAAACAGACAAAAATGTTTAAAAATAGACAAAAATTATAGTTTTGTGATAAGTTTTTTATTTTCCACAACAATTTTTGTATTTTTTGCCACTTCCACAAGGACAAGGGTCATTACGTTTTGGCTCTTCTTTTTTGTGAGCAATTTGTGCCTTTTTGCTTTTTTCGCTTTGTTCAACGGCAATTTTTAGTTTTGCTAAAATCTTTTGAGATTCTTCTGGGCTAAGGACAATTCGGATTTCACGTTTTAGCAAATATTTTGCTGTGTTTTCTCTGATTGAACTAACCATATTTTCAAACATATCATAACCTTCGTTTTTGAATGCCAAAAGTGGGTCTTGACGTGTTGAAATTTCTCTTTTTAGTGTGCTCATATTGTCGATGTGTTCCACCCAAGCTTTGTCTACATAGCTTAGAAGAACATTTCTTTCAACGTTAGAAAAATCTATTTCTAGCATTTCCTCGTTAGCTTTAATTTTCTTTTCATAATCTTCGTGCACTTTTTTAAGAACTTTTTGAACAATTTCTTCAACTGTCATTTCTTCACACATTTCTTTTGTGATGAAATTTTGGCTAGATAAGAAAATCTCTTCTTGGTCTAGAATTTTATTTAGTTTTTCAATGTTCCAATTTTCACTTGGGATATCGTCGGAAATAACTTCTTCAATAAGCCCAGTTACATATTCGTCCATCATAAACAAAACTTCGTCGTGAACGCTTTCGCCGTTGATAACTTTGTTTCGTTCGTTATAGATAATTTTTCGTTGTTCGTTCATAACGTCGTCAAATGCTGTAACGTTTTTTCGGGCAGCAAAGTTTGCACCTTCAACTCGTTTTTGTGCCATTTCAATTTGTTTTGAAATTAATTTCATACTCATTATTGGCTCGTTAGGGTCTAGTTTAAAGAAATTTACAACCGATTTTAGTCTATCACCGCCAAAAATTCGAACAAGGTCATCTTCTAGCGACACAAAGAATGTGCTTTCACCCTTGTCGCCTTGACGGCCTGCTCTTCCACGAAGCTGGTTATCTACACGTCGGCTTTCATGACGTTCTGAACCAAGAACAAAAAGCCCGCCAGCGTTGATAACCTTTTCTTTTTCAGCATCAGTTTGTTTTTTGAATTCTTTATAGTAGTTTTGATAGATTTGTTTTGCTTTGTTAACTTCTTCATCAGTTGTGTCGGCAAAAGATGTGCTAAGATTGATTAACTCTTCGGAAATTCCGTCATTTCTCATTTTTTGTTTTGCCAAAAATTCTGGGTTTCCGCCAAGCAAAATATCTGTTCCACGCCCAGCCATATTTGTTGCAAGAGTTACAGCACCAAGTTTTCCGGCTTGGGCAATAATTTCACTTTCTTTGCTATGATTTTTTGCGTTCAAAACATTGTGTTCAACGCCATATTTTTTCAGAAGCGAACTGATATATTCACTTTTTTCAACCGTTGTTGTGCCAACTAGCACTGGTTGACCAGTTTTGTGACGATTTATAATTTCTTGCACAATTGCATTATATTTTGCTTGAGTTGTTGCAAAAACAATATCGTTATTGTCTTTTCTTAAAACCGGTTTATTTGTTGGAATTGTAACAACGTCTAGGTCATAGATTTTGTTAAATTCAATTTCTTCGGTTTTTGCTGTTCCCGTCATTCCACTAAGTTTTTTGTATAGCCTAAAATAGTTTTGATAGGTTATTGTTGCAACTGTCAAGTTATCTTCGTTAATTTCAACGCCCTCTTTTGCTTCAATTGCTTGATGAAGGCCATCGGAATATCTTCGGCCTTTCAAAATACGACCTGTAAATTCGTCAACAATCAAAATTTCGCCGTTATCAACAATATATTGACTGTCTAGTTCAAACAAGGTGTTTGCTTTTAGTGCGTTTAGAATATAGTGGTTAAGTTCCATATTTTCGGCGCTAGATAAGTTGTCTATCCTAAAATATTTTTCGGCTTTTGTAATTCCGTTTTCGGTTAAACGAACAATTTTGTGTTCTTCGTCAACATCATAATCTTCTTCTTTTTTCAAAGTTTTAACAAAACGTTGGCAAGTGTAGTATATATCTCCGGCCTTGGAACCTTGACCACCACTGATGATTAATGGCGTTCGGGCTTCGTCTATCAAAATTGAGTCAACTTCGTCGACAATTGCAAAATTTAGGCCACGTTGACAAAAATCTTTTTTTCGTTGAAGCATATTGTCACGCAAATAGTCAAAGCCCATTTCGCTGTTTGTTCCATAGGTTATGTCTTGCGCATAAGCCAAACGTTTGTCTTCTTGGCTCATCCCCGAAAGAGTTATTCCAACAGTTAAACCCAAAAAGTTGAAAATTTTTCCCATCCATTCACTATCACGGCTTGCAAGATATTCATTTACTGTGATAATGTGCACGCCTTCGCCTGAAAGCGCGTTAAGATAGGCAGGAAGAGTTTCAACCAATGTTTTTCCTTCCCCCGTTTTCATTTCGGCAATACGGCCTTGATGAAGAGCAATTCCGCCCAAAAGTTGCACGTAGAAGTGCTTCATTTTCAAAACTCTAAAACTTGCTTCACGGACTGTTGCAAAAGCTTCAACCAAAAGGTCGTTTAATGTTTCTCCCTTTTTAAGTCTTTCTTTAAATTCTATTGTTTTGTGTTTTAATTCGTCGTCGGTTAAACGCGAATATTCTTCATCCAAAGCAACAATTTTGTCGGCAATTAATTTTAATTTTTTTACGTTTCGGGTGTTGTCGGATGAAAAAATGTATGAAAATAGTCCCATTATATTAGTCTCCTAGTTTATTTTATTAATTAAAATATACAATAATTATTGCAAAAAGTAAAGTAAAATAACAAATAATTAAAGTTAAATTAATCTTTTAAAAAGTTTTTTAGTGCAATCATTAAGCCTAGTTTTCCATATTCATAGGTTAAACTGCCTTGCATAAATAATCTGAAAGGTTCAACAACTGGACCGTCGCAAGTGAATTCTATTGTCGCACCCGAAGTGAAACTTCCGCTTGCCATAATTTCGTTGTGAGGATAGCCCGGCATTTCCGATTCTATTGGCACAAAGTGACTGTCTACAGCCGTTCCAAGTTGGCACGCTCTGCAAAAAGCAATCATTTTTTCTTTTGTTTCTAAATCAATTGTTTGCACAATATCGCTTCGGTGTTCGTTCCAAAGTGGGTCAACGTGATAGCCTAATTTTTCAAGCAAATAACTTGCTAAGGACATTGTCTTCAAACTTGCACAAACGGCGCTTGGTGCCATGTATAGGCCTTTGAAATAAGATAACAATTCATTGAAGTTTGCGCCCATATCTTTTCCAACGCAAGGTGCAGTTAGTCGTTCGCTTACTTTAAAAACTAAATCTTTTTTCCCAACAACATATCCCCCGCTTTTTGCGTGTCCGCCGCCAAGGTTTTTCATAAGTGAGCCAACTAGAATGTCGGCACCAACTTCGGTTGGCTCTTTGCTTTCAACAAAATCGCAATAGCAGTTGTCGACCATGATAATCACATTTGTGTTAACTTTTCTAATTTCGCTAATTATTTTTTCAATTTTAGCAATAGAAATACTTTTTCGGCTTGAATATCCCCTGCTTCGTTGAATTTCAACAAGTTTAACATCGTTTTTTGCTAGTCTTTCAACAATTTTTTGTGTGTCGAAATCATTATCAATAAGGTCGATTTGCTCATATTTCACTCCGTGCGCAATCAAAGAATTTTCGCTGTTTCCGGCAATTCCTATAATTGTTTGAAGAGAGTCATAGGGTTTTCCGCTGATTGAAATCATTGTGTCGCCGTGTTTTAACAAACCAAAAAAAGTGATTGTTAGCGCGTGCGTCCCTGTCATAATTTGTGGACGAACCAAAGCATCTTCGGCACCAAAAATTTCGGCATAAATTTTTTCTAGCGTGTCACGGCCGTCATCGGAATAGCCGTAGCCAGTCACTTCGGCAAAGTGAGAAGACGAAAGTTTGTTGTTGTGAAAAGCATTTAAAATTTTTTCACTTTTTTGAAAACAAATTTTTTCATATTTCGAAAAAATATCTTTTAAGTTGCTTTCTGCTTCTGTAATTAATTGTTCAATATTTTGCATAATGTAATTTCCTTTTGTTTTGAATTTAAAATAATTATATCACTTAGATTTTAAAAAGTAAACAAATTAACTTGACTTAAAAATTTTTAAGTATTATCATTAGAACTTAGGGGAAAATTATGGAAAAGACAAAAGAAAATTTTTTAGTTAGACTATGGAAATATTTCACATTATATGAAAAAATATGGCTATTCACTTTTTGCACGGCCGGAATTGTGCTTGCAATTTTGTTTCCAGAAGAAACTGGCTGGGTGCGAATTTTGGAAGTGATAACACTAATTGGCGGGTGTTCGTGTGAGCTGTTAATTTCTAAGCAATCAAAATGGTGTTTTATTGTTTCATTCTTTTTTTATGACCTAACAACAACAGTTATATATTTTGTTAATGGCTATTATGTTAGTGCAATTTTTGAAGTTATTTTTTGGATGCCAATTTTGTTTGTGTCATTTTTTAGTTGGGATAAACGAAAAGACGAAGAAGATAAAAACTTGACAAAAGTTAAGCAAATTGACCTTAAAAAAGATGCACTAATTTTTGTGCTTGTGCTAGGAGCTTCGCTAGTTATGGCGGGAGTAATTTCTAGCATTGGATTCTTAGCAGAAGGTTTTTCGGACTATTGG
>CAYXET010000069.1:0-4826 GCA_964464025.1 uncultured Christensenella sp.
TTTTTGTTGTGTTGCTCACCGTGCTATAATTGTGTTGCGACCCGTCCGGCAACGAATAGGTGCTGTTTATGTTAGATTTATTTTCAATAATCGACATTTTCTTCTCCCTTGCAAAAATTTGCTTATAATTCATAATATGAAAAACTCGATTTTTTGTCACAAAAAAGCACAGAAACTATATATCATTTTCAAAAATAAACTTAATTTTTAGAAAAAATTATTTTTCCCCTTTATTTTTTTATGTTTATGTGATAAAATAAAATAAATAAAATAAAAATTAATTGGAGGACAAAATGTTAAAACGAAAAAATATAATTTCACTTTTTATGTTAATGCTAATTATTCTTCCTTGTTTTTTTCTTTTAAGCGGTTGTGGCGAGAAAAAAGAAGTTGAATTATTTGTTTCCTATAAAAACGAAGAAATAACTTCGGAAGGGAAAAACGTAACAATAAAACTAGCAACAAAACTAGACATGGAAAATGACGTTGTTGTTAAAGTTAGATATGATGATAACTCTGAAAAAATTCTTGAAAAAGGGCAAGATGCAAGAAGATATCAAGTTGACACAAACTTAACATCTTCGCTAGAAGCCGGCAAAACATACTACTATAAAATATCATACAAAAATTTTGGAACCTACACCATTAACTTTAACGTTGAAAAATATACTAATAACATCACATTTAAAGGGCAATTTCAACAAACCTATAACGGAAAAGAATTTTATATCGATTATGGCGCCACTAATGTGAGCGGAAAGAAAAATGCAACTATCACTTGGTATAAAGAAGTTGGAAAAAATGAGTTTGAAAAAATAGATTCTGCTCCTATAAACGCTGGAACATATAAAGTTCAAGTTGATATGCAAGAAACAAGCCTTTACTATGCTGCTTCTGCTTCAAGACTAATTTATATCGAAAAAAGGTCGCCAGATGTCACTATTCCAGTAATCGAACCACAAAATGATAGCGTTGTAACAAAACTTGGTGACATCGACCTTACTTCTTTTGGCTCTGGATTTAGTTGGGATAATGAAAACGCTGAACTAAGATATGGCGAAAATAATTATAGTATTACCTACACACCAGAAGACACAGAAAATTATAGTTGTATATATTCACCAGTATCAATTATATATCATCACAAACTAAGTGCTCCAACACTAACCGAAGTTCACGGTGGGGCAAGTTGGAACAAAGTTGAAAACGCAACTGGTTATGAATATCAAATTGGCAGCAACACACCTGTTGTTGTTGGTGCAAATGTAACCAGTGTCACAACTATGAATTCAGGTGAAAGTATAAAAGTTCGAGCCCTAGGGGATGAAACGAAGTTCTATCTTTCAAGTGATTATTCTTCTTCTTTCAACTTTAATCCCGTTAAAACCGAAATTGCAATTCCAAATGCTATTGATGTTATTTATAACGGCGAATATCAAACTGCTAAATTTAGTAATTTTAATGAAGATTTAATGGATATTGACACTTCAATTAATGGCACAACACAAAAAGATGCCAGAACATATGATTATTATTTTGTGTTAAAAGACAAAAACTACTATTGTTGGATTGGAACAAACGGTTCAACAAATAATCGACTAGTTAAATGGACAATTGCAAAGAAAAGTAGTAAATATTATGGCGACGAAATCACCTATTCCGCCATCTACACAGGACAAAGTCTTTGCACTTATTCTTTCTCAACCGACCTTGAAAACGCAGGATTAGAGTGGTTTGACGAAACAATTGTTCCAACTTGCGACAATGTAACATATTATGCAAAATACTATAATAATCCGAATGATAAAGAAAACTATGATTATGACACTGTTAAAGTAACGATTAATCTTACAAAAGCAACACCAGAATATAGCGTTCCAGCAATTGGAACAGTTTCAGGTTACACTATGCTAAACGAAATTATGCTTCCAACAGGTTTCTCGTGGAACGAAGGTCAAACATTAGAGGTTGGCACAAAAACCTATTATGCAACTTTCACTCCAACCGACACAGTGAACTTTGCAACAATAACAAACATTGAAATTGTTATCACACTAGAAGAATAACATTAAAAAATTCAAAAATAATTTAACTTTTTAAATCTTATAAGAATAATTTATTATTTAAATTTTATAAGAGTAAATTAATTTTATAATCTTTATAAAATTAACAAATATAAAAACTTAAAATTAAAAAAGGACAATGCAAATTAATGCAAAGTCCTTTTTTTATTTTTAAATCTTTAAACAAATTTATAAGCAAAAAATTTAATTATTATAAAATATTATTAAATCTAATAGAATTAAAAATTTTAATAATTTAAAGGTATTTTTTAAAAATTTAATATAAATAAAAGATTTCAACTATTATGAAAACTTTATAAACTACAATTTTTCTCCATATGCAATTATAAATTAAAATTCTCTTTATTTCCATTGTTGTTATAACTTTAATCACACTTTATTTTATGTATTATTTTTCTTCATTTCATTCATCAAATAAAGCATACAATTATCCTGTTTTACTCCTTAAAAATAATTTACATCTATATGCAATTTAATTTTATTTACAAATTAATTTTATAACTATCTAATTTTTTATTATTTAATAAATTTTCACAGCTATTTTTGTCCGCCGTCTATGGTTATAATTTCGCCGTTGATATATTCCGCTTCGTCCGAAACCAAAAACGCAACAAGGTTTGCAACATCTTCTTTTTTTCCAAAACGTCTCTTCAAAATTCTTTGACACTCGCATTCTCGAACAAATTCGTCCTGCAAAATTTCATTGTTCATATCCGTGTCTATCCAGCCGGGAGCAACGGCGTTCACATTCACATTAGGTGCAAATTCTATGGCCATATTTTTTGTTAACACACAAAGTCCTGCCTTGCTGGCGTCATAGTCGCAAGTGGTAGGAAAATAACACTTTGTGGCGTTATTCGAAGAAATATTCACAATTTTCCCATATTCTTGTTTTTTCATTAAAGGGCCAACAAATTTTGAAACAATAAATGGCCCAAGCAAGTTAACCTTTAATGTTTTAATAAAATTATCTGTTGTTTTATCCAAATATTCGCACGAAATATCAATCCCAGCATTATTGATTAGAACATCAATTCGAGAAAAATCTTTAATAATTTCTTCAATCATTTTTTTAACTTCGTCTTATTGCGAAATATCTGCTTTATAAACTTTTGCATTAACGTTAAATTTTTTTTCAACAAAAGATTTTAGTTTTTTTGCTTCATCTTCACTATGATTAAAATTTATGCAAACGTCATATCCTTTGCTTGCAAGTTTTTTTATAATCGCTTCTCCAATTCCTTTGGCACCACCAGTCACCAACGCCACTTTTGCCATAACACACCCCTAAAAATTTATTTTATCATAATTTTAGCACATTTTATCTTTTTTTTCAACCAAAATTTTGCCGTATAAAACCATCACCAAAAATTTATTTTTTCGTTAAACAACGACCACGAATTTTATTGTGACGGCTCAATAAAAATTATCGACCTTGATTAGTTGCTCGAAAACATCAAAAATTTATCAAATTTATATTAATATAAAAAAACTAACAAAATTTGTTAGCCTTTTAAAATATATGGTTACGTTATTTTTAACAATAACATTAAAATTTTTTGATTTTTAATTTTAAAATTTTTATAACTTTAATTTCCACATTTCTTTAAATTTAAATTAAATTTATTTTTAAAGATAATTTAAAGTTGTTTTAAATTGTTTTTACCAAAAATTACGCTCTTGAAACATATTTTCCATCTTGTGTTGAAACAATAATTTTTTCACCTTGTTCAATAAATAGTGGAACTTTAACAAGAAGACCTGTTTCAATGTATGCGTCCTTAGTTGCACTTGTTTGTGTGCCACCACGAACAGCAGGTTCAGTTTTAACAACTGTGAACACCATTTTTTCTGGGAAAGTTATCCCCAAAAGTTCACCTTCAAATTGAGCAATATCAACTTCCATATTTTCTAGCAAGAATTTTTTATCTTCTCCAATTTGATTTTCGTTTAGTTCAAATTGTTCATAGGTTTGAGTGTCCATAAAATAATACATTCCGCCAGCCTCATAAAGATATTGAACTTTACTTCGATTTATTTTTGCTTCTTCAAATTTAATGTTTGTGTTGAATGTTCTTTCCAAAATTGCGCCTGTTCGCAAATTTCTTAGTTTAGTTTTCATAAAGGCTGAGCCTTTGCCCGGTTTAACGTGCAAAAATTCCACAACTTGAAACAAGCCGCCTTCAATTACTAATGTCATTCCGTTTTTAATATTGTTTACGTCTACCATTTTTTACCTCGATTAAATTAAATTATGTTATATTTTAATAAAATTTTGCAATTTTGTCAATTAATTGCACATATATTCTTTTTTTTATCCCTATTTTTTAATTTTTTCTTTCTTTTTTATATTTTTTATCTATTGCAATCAATTTCAAAGCATAACATTTCATAACGTTTTTATTTACTTTTTACAAAATCATTGTTTCGCTTTTTAAAAATTTTTCATAATGCAATATAATGCTAATTTTTCAAAGCAATTTAAACTATTTGTTATCTGCATTTTTTTCTTCTTGTTTTTTCTTTTTGCAATATTTTGTCCACATAATCAAACCATAGGTCGAATTTGTTAAATATCCAAAACTTAATAATAACATAATAAAATTTCCACTTAAAATCCACATAACTGCTTCGCACAAACAAACCCCAAGCCACGCAATCCATTGTTCTTTATATCTAAGCCATAAAAACAACCCATTGCACACGCTAAATGTGTTCGCAAGCACGTCTAAATACCAATAG
>CAYXET010000070.1:0-4585 GCA_964464025.1 uncultured Christensenella sp.
CCCGATTTTGCCTTGATTGATGCAACAAGCGGATTGAACCTTGTTTGTGAAAGCAAAAGTATAATTAAGGGCGATATGCTTAGCTATTCAATTGGCTGTGCAAGCATTATTGCAAAAGTCACGCGGGATAGATTAATGAAAAAAATAAGCGAGAAATATCCAGCTTATCATTTTGAAAAACACAAGGGATATGGCACAAAAGAGCATATTGAACTTTTGAAAAAATATGGAAAATGTGAAATTCACCGAGAAAGTTTTATAAAACATTTTGTGTGATAGGAGGGCGTGTGAACACAAAAATTTTAGGAAATAGTGGCGAAAGTAAGGCTGAAAGATTTTTGAAAGGTAAAGGTCTTGAAATTTTGCAAAGAAACTATCACAATTCAATTGGTGAAATAGATTTGATTTGCTATGACAAAAAACAAGAAGAAATAGTGTTTGTTGAAGTTAAAACACGCTCGGGGCTTTCTTGTGGAAATCCGCTTGAAGCAGTGACGCCACAAAAACAAAACAAAATTCAAAAAACTGCGCTTGTATATTTAAAAACAAAACGAAAATTAAATGATAAATTTCGCTTTGATGTTATAGGAATTTTAGGGGAAGAAATTATTCACATTGAATATGCATTTTAATTTTGTTTTAATAAAAATTGTTGGAGGAGAATATGAAAGTTTCAGTTTCAAGTTTAATTTATGATGAAAAAAAAGTTGATGTTTTAGAAGTTATAAATTCTGGGGCAGATTTTTTGCACCTTGACGTTATGGACGGGTCGATGACAAAAAACAAAACTTTTTTGTGGGAAGAAGTTGAGAATATAAACGAAAATTCGACAATTTTTTTAGATTGCCACCTTATGATTAATGAACCTAAAAACGTGCTTGAAAAATTTGTTTTGGCGGGTGCGAATGTTGTTTCAATCCACTTTGAAGCGTTTAAAAACAAAAACGATTTGATTGATTGTTTAAAGTTTTTAAGAGAAAACAAAGTTCTTGTTGGTCTTTGTGTTTGCACAAAAACAAATGTTGATGAAATTGAAAAATATAAAGATTTAATTGACCTTGTGGTTTTAATGGGTGTTGAAATTGGCGAGTATGGTCAAAAAATGAATGAAAATATTTTTGAAAAAATTGAATATGTTAAAAAGAATTTCCCAAAACTTTTGGTTGAAGTTGATGGTGGGGTGAACACGGAAAATATTCAAAAACTAAAAGAACTTGGCGTGGATATTGTTGTTTGTGGCTCGTCGTTTAAAAAAGCTCAAAACAAAAAAGAGTTTGTTGAGTTTGTTCAAAAATAGAAGATTTAAGTTATTTTAAATTATAAAATTAAAATAGTGTTTAGAGATATTTTTATAATATAATTTTAGTAAAAAATAGTAAATTTTTTTGTTTTAGAATATTTTTTATATAATTCTTTAATTAAATATATATTTTTTTATTTTTGAAAATTAAAATAAACTTGTATTTTTTGAAATTTTAAAAAATATTGGGTTTGTTATTGTTGAAAAATAACGAAAAATGGCAGATTATCATATACTATTATTGGAGGGCGAATATGATTATTTGCATTAAAGCACCAAAAATTTTAGTTCCAATTTTAAAATTGATTTTTAGAAAACAACTTAGTGGAGAAGGAGACTAAATTAAACAAAAATTTTTATAAAAAAAACGACTAAGAAATTTTAGTCATTTTTTGTTTAATTTAGGTTTTAACCTTAATTATTAAAATTTAAAATTATTAGTCTTTTAAAGTTTTTAAACATTTTGTGCAAACATATTCACTTGTCAATTTTCCGTCAACTTCAACTTTTACTTTTTGAATGTTAGCGTCATAATGTCTGTTTGTTTTAATGTTTGAGTGGCTAACTAAATTTCCTTTCATTTTTCCTTTTCCACATACGCTACAAACTCTGCTCATATATAAACTCCTTTAAAATTAATTATCAATTTAACTTTGTAATTTTATCACATTAATTTTGTTTTTGCAAGCATTTTTATTAAATTCACAAAAAAATTGCTAAAATTATTTAAAAATTAAAAAATGTTTAATAAATATTAGAAAAATAATTGATTTTAAGTGAAAAATTGTGTAATATATATTTATATTATCGGAAAAATTGTTTGAAAGTGCTTAAATATTTTAAATTTTTCAAACAAAACTGATTTTTATGTCAACTTTTTGTGCCACAATTTTTGTGAAATTTCTTTTAGCAAAAATTATTTATGTTTTATTGCAACAAAGTTTAGAAACAAAATTTATGGCGTGAGATAGAATAAAATTCGATAATAAAATTTTAAGGAAGTGAATTTAAAAGTATATGCCAGTTAACACAACAAATTCTTATGGCAAAATTTCAATATCTGAAGAAGCAATTGAAAGCGTTTGCGGGAAGGTTGCTTTAGATTGCTATGGTGTAGTAGACCTTGTCGCTAAAAAATTTAGCGATAATTTGCATGAACTTTTTAAACGAAAAAACGTGAATAAGGGCGTGAAAGTTATCACTGTTGATAACAAAATTTACATCGACCTTTATGTGATTTTAAAATATGGTGTATCAATAAATGCAGTTGCTGAATCTCTAAAAAGCTCAATTAAATATTCAATTGAAAGATTTACCGGAATGATTGTTGACAGCGTGAATGTTAATGTGCTTGGTGTTAGGGTTTAGTTTTTTGATGAAAAATTGGAGGTTTTTGTTTTGCTTATGCAAAAAAATATAAATGGTGCCACATTTAGAAAAATGATTTTGGCAGGCGGTAAAGTTTTAGAAGAAAATAGAAGTTATGTGGATAGCTTGAATGTTTTTCCTGTTCCAGATGGTGACACAGGGACAAATATGAGTCTAACACTTAACAGTGCAGTGAAGGAATTAAATCTTTGTCCAAACAACAATTTGGATAGTTTGTGCGAAGCTGTTCAAAAGGGTGCGCTTCGTGGGGCAAGGGGAAACAGTGGCGTAATTTTATCGCAAATTTTAAAAGGAATTTGCACTGTTTTGGCAACAGAAAAAGAAATTAACGTTAAAAATTTTGCAAAGGCAATTAATAGTGGTGCAGAAGTGGCATATAAGGCCGTTACCAAGCCAAAAGAAGGCACAATTTTGACCGTTATCAGAACAATGAGTGAAGCAGCAACAAGATTAAGCAAGAAAAATCTTTTGTTTGAAGAATTTTTTAAAGGTGTGATAGACGAGGGTGAAGAGGCTTTGCGAATGACCCCTGAACTTTTGCCTGTTTTGAAAAAGGCGGGTGTTGTTGACAGCGGTGGACAAGGCCTGATGATTATTTTTGGTGCTTTCTATAAATTTTTGATTGGCGACGAAACTGTTGACGAAAAGTCGGAAGCATCGGCGCAAAGCACTTCGAATGCCCCAGTATATCGAACAAATGCTGAAGTGAATTTGATGGATTTGGCCGATATTCAATTTGCATACTGCACAGAATTTATGGTTATTCAAATGCATAAAAAAACAACGGAAAGCGACATTGACAGATTGCGAGAAAAACTGATGGAAATTGGCGATTCGGTGATTTGTATTGGCGATTTAAGCTTAATTAAGGTGCACGTTCACACAAACGAACCAAACAAAGCATTGGCCTATGGCCTTGAACTTGGTGAGTTGTTTAATTTGAAAATAGAAAATATGCTTGAAGAAAATCGTGAACTTAAAAAACAAAAAATGCTAGAAAATATGAAAGATTTCGGGCTTATTGCAGTTTGCGCTGGTGACGGGCTTGCTTCAATTTTTGGTGAAGTTGGTGTTGACTATGTTTTGAAAGGCGGGCAAACTATGAACCCGTCGGCTGATGACATTTTGAAAGGTGTTGATGAAGTTAACGCAAAAAATATTTTCATTTTGCCAAACAATAAAAACATAATTTTGGCTTGCGAACAAGCAAAACAACTAACAAACAAAAACTTAATTGTTATCCCTTCAAAAAACATTCCAGAAGGAATGAGTGCTTGTTTGTCGTTCAACCCCGAAGCTAGCGTGGATGAAAACACAGAAGCAATGACCGAAAGTTTAAGCACTGTTAAGTCGGCAAGCGTGACTTATGCCGTTAGAAACACAAGTGTAGACGGGCTTTCTATTCAAAAAAATGACATTATTGGCTTAACAGACAGCAATATATTGGCAAAAGGGCAAACTGTTAATGAAGGTGTTAAAAAACTTCTTGAAAAAATTATGACCGACGATATTATTAACATTTCTTTGTTCTATGGAAATGGAATTAGTGAAGGTGAGGCGTTTAAATTGCAAGAAGAATTATATGAAATTTATCCCGAAAAAGAAGTTAGCATTCTTTATGGTGGACAACCAGTCTATTATTATCTTATAAGCTTAGAATAGTTGAAAAATGGTTTAAAAAAACAATTTAGAAATGAAAATTAAATAAAAAAAATGAAAACTATTTGTTTCTTAGTTTATAAATTCTATAAATTTTATAAATTAATAGTTTTTTATTTGATTTTAGAAAAATCTTTAAAAAAGAGAAAGTTTGATAACTCTCTCTTTTTTTGAAAACTATTTACTACTTCTACTTCTTGTAGAACTTGATTTTTCACGTGTTGAATTAGATTTGCA
>CAYXET010000071.1:0-4564 GCA_964464025.1 uncultured Christensenella sp.
TGGAGATTAATTTAAGCAAAAGTGGAACAATTAGTTTTAAACTAAATGATGTTGTTTTAACAACAAACCTAGTTGTTGTTTCAAGTTTGGCAAGCAAAAACGCGGATTTATCCGAGGTGACGTCTAGGGCTTACACAATTTCAGATTTAATAACTTTGGACGCAAGTTTAAGTGATTTTGACATTAGTGATGTTTACATTTCAAAAATGTTTGATAACTTGGGGGCAGAACTGGATGCTTCACTTTATTCGCTTCAATCGAATAATCAAGTTTTAACAATCAAACAACCAAAAGCAAATGGAAATGTTGAATGCAAAATTAGGTTTAACATTTTAGGAAGAGATGTTGATATTGAATATAGTTTTGAAAGCTTTGATGTTTCGCTTGAAAACTATAACACTCTTTATTCAAATCTTTCATATCAAATTTTTGATGACGCAACTTTAAAAGTGATTGATGATAACAACTTAATTTTCACAGTTAGTTTGATTGATGAGGATGGAAATCAAATTGATAATGTTATTTCGTGGAGCGTTTCAAACAAAAATCAAATTACAATTTCAAACTATTTGGGTGTGGATATAAACAACGCTCAACTAAAAGTTGTTCTTCACACCGAAAATTTTGAAGGAAGTGAAATTTATAGAACTGTGTCTATTCAAAAACTAGTTGTTAGCCTAGATTCAACAAAATCTACAACGTTGATTGATAATTTTGAAATTGATCTTAAAAATTATCTTATTGTTGAAGCATCTTCGGCATTTAATGAAGACAACGAACATAGCTTGGCAATTTATGTTGACGGAGTTTTAAAGCACTCTGACCTTGATGCAAGCAAGATAAATGAATATGTTTTGTCGTTCATTCCAATCTTTGGGCAAGACAAAGAGAAACTTACACTTAAAGTTACCTTGCTTGAAGCTGGCAAAGAAAAAGAAGTGAAGACAATTGATTTTTCAGTTAAACGTTATAATTTGGAAAAATCAATGCAATCTCAGTCCTTCCTTGTTGGTCAAGATTTAACGCGTGACGACTTGCTTTCCCTTGTTCAAATTACGGATATGAGTGGAAATGTTATAACAAGATTAAACTCACAAATAGAATTCTATCTTGCAGAAGATACAACTTATCAAAATAAAATTTGCGAAAATAATAGCACATTAAAGTTAGATGTTACAAAATCTATTGTTGCAAAATTTGGCAAACAAGTTTTGCCAAGCATAACTTTAACGCCGTCTAATGTTGACATTATAATTGCAAGTGATGAAGTGGATGCAATCAAAATTAATGCCTATCCAGACACAAAACTTTCAAACTATGCAAAAGCTGAAATCGACGGCGAGACAAAATCGTTAGAATTGATTTATGCACCAGAAGACACAACAATTTGGCAAGATAAAGGCGAGTTCTATGTTTATAGTAACGAAACAATAAAAATTAACAAAACAACGGGCGAAATTTATATTTTAAAGAATGCTACTATTAGTGACTTTAACTTTAAAGTTTCAGTTAAAAATTCAACAGTTGCAAAAATTTTCACTGTTAGCATAAAAGAACTTGAAATAGTTGGAAATGGAAAAAGTCTTTCACTTTATGCTGGTGACTATGAAATTGATTTATCGAACGAAAGTTACTTTAAGGCCAAAGATGGAACAAAAGAGCTAAAAGAAATCAACTTTGAAATTGCTTCTATCCAAGACCTATCAAATGTTGGATATATTGCACAAGAAAATACAAAAACAAACGAATTTGACGTGGTTGTGGGCGGGGTGTCACACCTTTCACTTGTAAAAAACAGCAATAACTATCGAACAAAATTGCAACTTACAAGTAATGTTCAACAACTAAATTTAATTGTCAGAGGATATTTGAATATTAACGCAATTGCGGGCGAAACAAACTATACAATTGAAAGTTTGAAAGAAAATTATATCGAAATTACAATAGAAATTGACACAATTAGCGTAAATTTTGGCAGCAATATAATAGATTTTAACAACACAACATACTACATTTTGGAAGGAAGTGTTAATGACGACGGAAGTGCAACTTATGTTCCTAATGCTAACATTAATCCACAAAATAGCATCAGTTCGTTGAAATTTATTGCAGGCGAAAACTTTATTGGTCGTGTGTCTAACACAGGCGTGCAACCAACGGCGAGCGAAGTTTTGAAATATTTAAATGAAGAGAAGAATTCATTAAACGTTGTTAGCAAAGTTATAACTCCAACAAAAAATGAAATTCAAATTTCGGGTATTAATTTTATAACTTCAAAACCACTAACTGAATATGTTTTCTTAATCGTTGAATATACAATTGGAAACTACACAAACACTGTTGGCTTTGTGTTAAAACCGCAATATCATATTGGATTTAACTATGAAAGCACAGATGCTGCAAGTGGCACAGATGCATCAATTTATTCACCAGCAATATATTCGCTTTCTTCAAATGGTGACCTATTCTATTTCGACTTTGGTTATAGCGTTGCAAACAATAAAATTTATGGAAAAGATATATCGTTTGAGTTTGCAATTGGCAACACCACAACCGCTGGAGAGTTTAAAACAGCAGTTGACAGCAATCATAAACTTTCCTATGTGACCGACCTTGACGGAGACTCAATTAAAATTGAAAGCGAGGTAAGTTCTAGTGGTGCTGGATACACGATTAGAATAAAACTTAAAAAATCCGACGACCTTTTAGATGATGATAGTGACAATAAAATTTATTACTACTACTATTATGTGGAAGTGACTGACATTACAGTGCAAGTTTATTCGGACATTGCAAAAGAAAATAAAAATAGTGGGAAAAATCCATTAATTTGCAATGAAAATGAAATTAATTTGTTAAATTACATCAAAATTAATAATGAAGAAAACTCTTCATTTATTGAAGAAATTTCATTTGCACAAATATCAAACGAAAATTACACAATTTCACAAAACGGAATGCTAAACATTTTGTCTGGCCTAAGTTCAAGTGAAGTTACCGAAGTGAAGTTTTATCTTCTAGGGAGTGAATATACAATCTTTCTTAAAGGGACGGATACAACTGTTAGATTCACAGATGACGAAACGTCGCAACAAGAAATTTCTTCAAAAGAGTTTCTATCTGGCACAAAAACATATTTTAATTTGAAAACTATAAATTCATTAAACTATGTTGTTTTGGAAGACTCACAAAACTTGAGCACAGAAACATTTAATGGACAAATTAGTGTCGAAAACCTTTGCTATAATTTTTCGGGCAGTGCCTATTCAGACCAAGAATTGTTTGACATTGTTTCGCAAAACGGAATAACGACCTATTCCTTTGGTGGACAAGAGCTGTTCAGTTTGGAAAATAAAACGTCTTATTATGTTTTGGATGTTAAAAGTTTGAACGGAACGCTTACTTTTGACTTAGTTTGTAAATATTCCGGAAAAACAAAAACATTAAATTGTTCTCTTGTTTATGCAAAAATTAATGTTGAATATATCAATCCAAGCGTATATCAAAATCAAAACTATCAAAACGTTTTGAGTGGGCAAAATATTGATTTGTTAAATTTTGTTAGCGTAACAAATTCTAGTGCCAGTGAAAATTTGACTTTCAGTTTCCAAGATGCCTTCTATTCCGATTTAACAATTGATGGCACAATATTAAAAGTTGGTGTAAGCCTTTCAAATGATATATATGCAAAAGTGCTTGTGAAATTGGGTTCTAGCACAAATTATATATATGTTCGTGCAATTCCATTAACAAAATATACAATTCTAAACAATGCCCGTTCGTTTAATGTTTTGAAAAACGAAGAAATCAATCTTTGCGATTATATCAAAGTTTATAATTTCTCTGGATTCGATAGCATAAACGAGCCTGAATATGCGCTAAATTCAACGTTTAGTGAAGTGACGAACAACGTTGAAACTGAAATTAGTGAACCATTTAGTTATGTGATAGACGCAAATAAGATTGTGAAAATCAATAACATAGAATTCACTTTTGTTGCAAAAGAACTAATAGATGAAAGTTATGAAGTTTGCGTTGGTGAAGCTCTTAATTTACAAAACAAATTTATAACAAAAATCAACGCGCTTTCTTTGGCAAAAAACACATACAACCCAAGTTTCTATAACAAAAATGGCTATGTTGATGCAAGCGGAAATTTTGTTGGTCAAGTGGCCGGTGAAGAAATTGTTGTTGTTTCAGTTGCTGGGGCAAGTTATAACATTACAATTAATGTTTTAGACCTTGAAATTCAAGTTTCAAACGTTAACAGCATTGTTAAAACAGATGAAATGACTAATGAAAGAACGAAATATGAAAACATCTATACAACGCAAAACGTGGCTGTGACCGACTATGTTAGTGTTAACAAGGCAGGGATAGATGTGACAAATGATTATAAATCTAGTTTGGTGTTTGATGTCACAATTTTTAGCTATGGCAAATATAACCAAGACAAGATTGGGCTTTCGAGTTCAACAAATTGGGGAATAGACACGATTACCATTGTTCAAACAGACACAAATGAAGTTTTGTTCGAAATTGGCCAAAACGGACTTGCTTGTTA
>CAYXET010000072.1:0-4554 GCA_964464025.1 uncultured Christensenella sp.
TATGCCGACATTGTGCTTGGAAAAAAAGTGCAATTGCTTTTGTATGCAAAAGTTTTGGAAGAAATTCTTTCGAAAAAGTGTGTTGGCGTGTTCTATTTGACAATTAACGACGACTATTCAACAAAAGAACAAAATAATATTTTCTATAACGGAATTTTGATTGATAATGAATTAATTCGAAAAAAATTAATTGGCGAAAACGAAAAATTTTTTGAACTTAAAGAAAAATATCTTTTAAGCGAAAACCAGTTTGACAAATTAAAAAATTATGTTTTTGAAAAAGTGATGACGGCAATTAAAAATATTCAAAAAGAGAATTTTTGCGAATTTCCAACAAGTTATGACGGGAAAACGAGTTGTGATTATTGCGATTTTAAGGACATTTGTTTGTTTGTTCGCCCAAATTGTTTGGAATATGATGATGAGATGATAAAGGAGATTTTGGATGATTAGTTTTACAAAAGAACAACAAGATGCAATTGACTATTTCGACACCGACCTTGTTGTGTCGGCTTCGGCGGGCAGTGGAAAAACGAGAGTTATGCTTGAAAAAGTTGTTAAACTTGTTGAAATGGGATATAAACTTTCACAAATGGTGATTGTGACATTCACAAATCTTGCTTCTAGCGAAATGAAAACAAAACTGGAAAATTTGTTGCAAGAAAAATTTAGCGAAACGGGTGATGAAAAGTTTTTTAGGGCCATTCAAGAAATTAATGTTTGTGACATTTCAACAATTCATAGTTTTTGTCAAAAATTGGTGAAAAAATATTATTATGTTTTGGATATCAGCCCTAATTTTTCGGTGGGCGAAGAAAACTTTTTGTTCTATTTGAAGATGTTGGCAATTGACAAGACGTTTGAAAAATATTTTTCGCAAAATGATGAAGAATTCATTTCACTTGCCAATCTTTTTGCAAAAAAACGAGATTATAACAATTTTAGGGAAGAAATTTTGAGTTTTTATGAGTTTTTGATAAGTAAAGTTGATAAATATAATTTTATTAAAAACCTAATTGAAGCAAGTTATAACGAAAATTTGAACGAAAACGTTGTTATTTGGAAATATCGAAATTTTTGTGAAGAAATTTTTGGAGCACTAAAAAATGATGTTTTGAATTTGAAACTAGAAAGCGAGATGATGAAAAGTGAAAAATTAGTGAATTTTTGTGACTTGATTTTTAGTGAAATTAGTTTTAGTTTTGTTGATAATAAGCAATTTATTAACCGATTTTTGGGTGAATTTTCGTTTCCAACAATTAGAATTGGGAATAAGAGCACAGTTGAAGAAGTTGAAATTAAGGAAAAATTGCAAGCACTTTCGAAAGAAATTAAGGCAAAAATTGCAAAAATTCAAAAAAATCTTTGTTTTGACAGCACAAGTTTGCTTTTGGAAGATAACAAAAAAAGTAAGAAAATTTTGTTAAAATTTAGTGAGGTTACTCAAACTTTTGAAGAGTTTTTTATTGAACTTAAAAGACAAAATAATATCCTAGATTTTAACGACCTTGAAAATTTGACATTGCAGTTGCTTGATAATGAAAAAATTGAAAACGAAATTATTGAAAAATTCCGATTTGTTTTTGTTGATGAATATCAAGACACAAACTTTGTGCAAGAGGAAATTTTAAAGAAATTATCTAAAAAAAGCAAACGAATTATGGTTGGTGACCTTAAACAAAGTATCTATGCTTTTAGGGAGTGTAACCCCAAAATTTTGAAAGACAAAATGGCGGAATATGTAAATTATGGCACCGGAAAAGTGATTGAATTAAACAAAAATTTTAGGAGCAGGCACGAGATTTTATCGTTTTCGAATGAAATATTTTCAAACTTAATGCGACAACAAAATTGCGATTATGAATATGAAAAGCACGGGATGTTTGTGTGTGGCAGAGACGGGCAAGACGGGATTATGCCAGTTTTGGTGATAAATGTTGACAAAGAGAAGAAAAAAGATGATGAAAAAGTTTTGAAAGAAGATTTTGAAGAAAAAGAATTTTTGCTTGTTTTGAATGCAATTAATGATTTGTTAAAGAAAAAAATCGACGACGACAAAGGTGAAAGAAACTTGACTTATTCCGATATTGCAATAATTTCGCGAAAAAGGGGAGAAAAATTTTCGGCATTATGCGCTTTTCTTTCGGACCACAAGGTTCCAATTAATGTTAAGTTCTATGAAAAAATTTATGAAAGTAAAGAAGCGGGGCTTGTTTTGTCGTTTTTAAAAATTATAAACAATCCGTCGGACGAAGTTAGTTTGTGTGCGGTGCTAAAAAATGTTTACGGCCTTGGTTTGACAGATTTGTTAAAAATTAAAAAAGAAAACTTTATTGAAGATGTTTTTAATTTTGACGAAAATGGCCACATTAAGGCGAAAATTGACGAATTTAGGCAAGATATTGCAATGTTTAGGGAATTATCGAAAGAAAAAAGCGTTAAGGAACTTATTTTGGAAATTATCAAGCAAAAAAACTTAGACTTGATTTTGCTAAAAAGGTTTGGAAAAATTTCGCAGTCGAGATTAGATGCTTTTTTGGCAAATGTTGACGAAAATGAATATGACATAAAGTCGTTTGTCAATTTGTGTGAAAAACTAAAAGACAAAAAAACAGAAATTCGAAGTGTGGACGGCGATAATTCGGTGATTATTGACACATTCCATGGAACAAAAGGACTTGAATATAACGCGGTGATAATTTTGGGGGCTGGTGACGAAATTTTTTCAAAAACACGCTCAAACCTGATTTATAACGCGTCACTTGGGGTGGGAATTTATAACTTTGATGAAGAAAGTAAAACAAAAAACCCAAACTTTATTTTTTCGTTAATTAAAACTTTAAACAAAAAAGAAGAATTTAATGAAGAAACTAGACTTTTGTATGTTGCCTTAACAAGGGCAAAAAACTATTTGACTGTTATTGGGTGCGAAAAACAGAAAAATTTGAAAAGAGAAAGTGAACCTGTGAAATTTTTGGATTTTTCATCCTATTTAAACTTGATTTGTGCAAGTGGAATTAACGAAAACTTTGCAAAATTTTTGTGCGTTAGTGCAAGTGATGAAATATTTAATGAAAAAGAAGTTTATGAAACTGACAAAAAGCAGTTTGAACTTGACTATTTTGTTTTTGATAAGTTGTTCTTGGGAGAATATAAATTTAAAAATTCAACAAAATTGCAGTTGAAAAACAGTGTTACGGGACTTAGTGAAGATGACCAAAAAATTTATAACATTTCGCATTTTAAGTTGACCGATTTAGACAAGGAAGATTATATTGAAATTGGAAATTGTTATCACTTGGTGCTGGAAAAAATTCCGTTTTCGCTTGAAAATGAAAAAGAAATTCGAAGTTATGTTGGAAGTTTAATTGAAAAACGCGTTCTTCCGGCAAATGTATATTCGTTTGTTTCGGATGAAAAAATTTTGAAGGCGATAAAGCAAATTTATCCACTAGTTTCGGAAAATGATGTTGTGAGAAAAGAGCAATCTTTTGTGATGGAAGTTGAGCACAACAAAGTTGTTAAAAATGGCGAAAATGAAAAAATTTTGGTGCAAGGAATAATTGACCTTATGATTGAAAAAGATGATGAAATTTTGTTGATAGACTATAAAACTAGCCGATTAAATGACTATAACTTAATTAAAAAATATGCTATTCAATTAAACCTTTATGAGCTTGCAATTAAAGAAAAATTTAAAAATAAGCCGATAAAAAAATTTATTTATTCAATTTATTTGGATAAGTTAATTAATGTTGTTTAAATGTTTGACAAAAATTGTTAAAAAATTTATAATCATTATATATAATTATTTTATATGGAACAAAATTTAAAAAATTACTTTGAGGAGATAATATGGAACTACTTTTAAAAAGCCAAATTTTAGAAAACATATCAAGTATTTTCACAAATGTTTTCACAACCATTGGTCACATGCTAAAACACAATGGCGAAATTAACATTTTGATTTTTGCTTTGCTTTTGATTTTGATTGTTTATCGAACAATAAGAAATCGTTTCACAACTGAAACGTTAACTTATAAAGCAATTTCAAAGATAAACGAATATTTGGCAAAACATCCTTTTATTACAGATGAAAATTTAGTTGAATTCAACAGGCTAATTATGCAATCGCCAAAAACAATTCGTTTTCAGTGGCAAAGATATGTTATTAACAGGTCACAAAAACCAAGCGACTTTTTAAGCGAAGAAAATTGCATTACAAGGCCACTTAGAACAAACAGTTATAAACAAAGTTTGAAAAACTTTAAAACAAGTTTGTGGATTTTAACATTTTTTGCAACAATTTTAATGTTTTCGCAATATTTGATAGCAGCGATAACAAGTGGCGACACAAGTGTTAGCAATTTTATGCTTGCAAAATTAATAATTCCACTTTTGGTGTTGTTGATTGGATATTTATATTCAATTATTGGGAATGTCTTATACAACGCAATAATGTCCGACCTATATTTCAGTTTTGCTAGTTTCCAAAAGGGAATAGACCGAGCAGTAAAAAATCTTCCGGAAGCAATTGACTATGAAATTATCTTC
>CAYXET010000073.1:0-4467 GCA_964464025.1 uncultured Christensenella sp.
TTTATCACCCACATATTGTAGCTAGCATATTCTGCAAGCGGAGTTAAAGTTTGTGCCGACAAGTTAAAGTCACTATTCACTTCAATTGTTGTGTCATAAATTGAATAGTAAATTTCAAACAAAGCCTCGCCGCCATCAAATTTTAGCGTTTGTGTGATGTTGTTTGAAGTTAATTCATAGTTTGTAATATCAGTTTCGTTTGTTCGAACGAGATAGGTTTTGTTGTTTGAAGTTGTAATGTTAAACACAAATTCTTGTTTATTGTTTAATTCATTTTCAACTGTCACAACATATTTTCCAAGTTTGTTGAAAGTATATTCAGTTCCAATATCGCTTAGTTCTTCAATAATTTCTTGTCCAAACTCATCTGTGTATGTTCTTTTTGCGTTCACACTAATGTTAAATATAGTAGTGTTCGTTAAAAGCATATTAACATTTTTAGACGTTGAAATTGATGATTGAATTTTGTTTGTTGGATAGATGCTTAAACTGTTGCTAGAACTATCTGTGAAGTCCACGCTTGGCATTGTAGGGTAGTAGATATAACTATATTTATAAACAACAACTTCGTCTTCAATTGAAAGTGTTTTAAGATCGGTTAGTTTCACAATAAATCGAATTTGTTTTTCTTTCAAACTTTCAAGATTTTGTTGGCCATATTTTTCACTTAAAAGTGAATAGAAGTTCACTTTTGCTTCGCCTTTAGTTTCGCTGTTTGAATATAGTGTGTTCAAAGTGGTGTTTGGAAGAAGTTGGCATTGAACTTCTATGCTATAAAGATTAGTTTGATAAACAAAATCAACATTTTCAAGGTTTGCAGTGTAAATTTCGCCATCTTTTGTTAAATTTGTGTTTCCATTAAAGTTAAATTCTTTTTTGTCTTGCGAATTAATTTCTTTCACAACATATTGCTTTCTGCCAAAGTTGTCTGTCCACTCGAAATAATAGATATTAACAACTTTGTTTGTGTAACCCGAAGATGAACTTGTGTCTCGAACAGAAATGTTAGAAGTGAACACAAAGTTAACATCGGCCACTTGATTGTCAAGTTTCAATTCTTTTGAATTAGAATCAACTTCAAGCGGGCTGGTTTTGTCAATTTTCCCGTTAATCACCGGATAAACATTAAAACTTTTAATTTGCGTTGCGTTGTTTTCATTATAAGGAATGGTGAAAATAAGTTTTTCATTGTCGCTTATAACATACGACTCAATGCTAATTTCTTTGTTTGGTGTAGAGTTTGTTATCAAAATTGTTTTTCCACTTGCGTTTGTTAGTTGAATTTTATAAACATTTCCAAACTCATTCAAACTAGAATAAGAATTTATTAAAGAGTTTATGTTGTTAACTAGTGTGTCTATGCTGTTAAAGTAAACATATTCTTCATTTTCGCCTTTTTCAACTTCAACAGGGAAGTATCTAAATTTTGAAATTTGTTCGTTTTTTGCACCTTCGTTAATTTTAACTTCAACATTTAGGGAAGTGAAGGAAGAAATATTAATTTTGCTAAGGTTTAATTTCATTCCAAAATGGTCACTTTCGCTTATTGTGTTTTCGTCATAACCATTTGTTCCCAAATATTTTATCTCATCGTCGATTGTATATTCAACCTTAAAATCATTCGAATCGACATACAAAACAGAATAGATTGTGTAGTTTCCTGCTTGGTCAATTTCAATAATTTCATAATATCCTTTTTGGGTGAAGAAATTGTCAATGGAAACCGCGTCGTTGGAATATGATTTTGAAGTGTAGACGTTTGTGTTGTTAAGTTTTGCGTTAACGTCAAAACGATTTCGTTTGATTAGTAAATTTTCAAACCTGTTGTCGCCAATAACAAAACTTTGAAGATTTTCGTCGTCAGTTTTGTTATATTTATCATATTTTCTTATATAAATATTATTCGTGTCGGTTTCGCCAAAATTTTGCGGACTTAATGAGTTGCTTGTTAAAACAAAAGTGTAGTTTTCAAAGTTGATTTCACTTGAATAATCTTTGTTTAAAATACTGTTATACATTTGCAATTTTTCACCCGTGAAGGTGTTTGTTGCTTCAATATATTCTCCACTTAAAAATTTATCATTTTTTAGATATTGAATAAAGTTCTCTTTTGGACTTGTGTGGTCAATAATCATAGAATATTCTTCAACTTTAAAATTATTTTCATCAAAGATTAATTCATAATCACCGCAAGCGTAGGAAGCAATTAAATAGAATTTATTTTCAAGTGACGTTAAGTTTTCGTCAAAAAGTTCATAACCATCTGTGCTATATTTTGCTTTTTGTGGGTCTAGGATTTTAAGGGTATATCGATATCTTTTCTTGCCACTTTCGGTAACAGACGATAGTTCTTCTCTTGTAAGGTTAAAAACTTTTCCTATTTTTGTGTAATAGAACACCTCGTCGTCTTCAAAACTAAATTTGTCGGTGGTCAAATTGTTTGATTTTGAAGTCGTTTTGAAAATTTCAACTTTGTTGCTGTCGTATAGCACAAGATTTTTATAATCTATGCTATAAAGATAGTCGCTGGTGCTATCTTCAAAAACAAAACTTAGTGTGTTTGAGTTTGTGCTTGAAGATTTTTCCAAAATTTCTTGTTTGTTGTTCACAACAAAAGTTCCGTTTGGTTTTGTTTGGTCAATGTTAATTTCAACATCAACATAATTAGAAGAATCGATTTCATATTCGGCATTGCTGTTTCTTTTTCCGCAATTGTCGTAAATTCTAATATAAAACTTAGTTCCTTTTTCCGCAAGGCTTGCAAAATTTCCGTCAAAACTGTTAATAATTTGTTTTGTGCTATCAAGCAAAACATAGTTTAAAACAATTTTATCGTTGTTTGGCATTTTTGCCAGGTCTTTAAAGCCTGTTAGGTTTAGCATATTAGTTTTGATAGGAAGATTGTTTGTTAAAAAGTTATTTAAAATTTCGGTTGTAAGTGCTTGGCTGTTAAACTTAAACAACTCTTCATTTTCGCTAAGCAATTCTAGCGGAGAAAGTCTGTCGACATAGAAAGTTTGTTTGCTTTCTTTGCTTGGGTCGGCTTTATATGATTTAACAATTTCATATTTTCCTTCCTTGGTAACATATTTTCCGTTTGAATATGTTGCGTTGATAACCCCAGTAACATAGCCTGAATAGGTCGTTCCACTCAAAACAATTTCTCCAAGGTCAGTTGAATTTAGAAGGTCGAAGCTTTGCCCAGAAAGATAGTTTTTTGTTTCCTTGTCATAAGGATAATAAATTAATGTTAAACTTGCAAGTTTGTCGTTTTCGTCAATTGCATCATCTAAAAAGTGAATATAAACTTTTTCAGAGTTTGTTGCACTAGAATTGAAAACTCTAAACTTGCCGCTGTTGTCTTCGCCACAAATCAAAATCAAGTTTTTGTCGGTGTTAAGTTCAAATTTTGATTTTTTAAGACCGCAAGTGATTGTGTAGATATAGTCAATTTCTTCTTCGCTTGGGTTAACCGAGAAAATGTTTCCACTTGATAAAATTTCATTTTCGGTTGAAGTTTCAACGTTCTTTATTGTGCCACTAACAAGATTTTCACGCAAAATATTCATTTTTTCGTTTTTGATTTTCACTGAATAAATCCCGGAATTAATCACGTCTGCTTCGTCGTTAAAAAATTTCTTAAACGCGCCAACAGCATCGGCACTACTATCAATTTTAATTTCAAGGCCTTTATAGTCGCCACAAATGATAGAATAGTCGTCGAAAGCCATATTGGTGTAGTCTTGTTTTTCCAAAATTTTGCCATCCAAAACAAGTTGTTCAATGTTTTCTAGGTTTGCAACATTGCTTGTTTCAAGCATAACATTTTCAGTTTTGTCTAAAAGCACATAAAATTCGCTTGAATTTCCAGCCTTATCTAAAATTGTAAACTTATAAAGTGCAGATATGCTAACTTGTGCATTTGAATTATTTTTCAAAAGGTCGGTCGACAAACTAAGTTCACTTAAATTGTTTGTGTGAATGTTTGAATATGTCAAGTTATTATAAATTGACGAAAATTGATAGTTGTTAAACACGGTAAGAGAATTTCCGTCAAGAGCAAGCAATTTTTGTGCAGTTACACTATTTAGTGTGATATAGTCATATTTAATTGAAATTAGGTTAGATGAATAATTTTTGTTTTTTGCAAAAATAGCAAAGTTATTTTTTGTTACAATCACTTTTTGCCCAAAAATTGTTGTTGTGTTTGAAGACAAAGAAATATCTTTTAAAGAGTTTTCTAAAATTTCAACAATTTTAAAATTTTCGCCAATGTTAAATCCTTGTTTGTCAATTGTAAATTTTTTCTCAATAACTGTTTCATAAACGCCATAGGTTAGTTTCACCACATATTCGCCGTCTTCTGAAAATTCGATATAATTTTTCCCATCTCTTTCGTTAATTGTATAATCTGAAAGTTTTGTTTGATTTTTATCAAGCGATGAGAGTGCTTGTAATTTTTGTAAT
>CAYXET010000074.1:0-4290 GCA_964464025.1 uncultured Christensenella sp.
AACGGTTTTAGAGCGAAAAATAAAATTTAGTCCAAACAAAATCATCTATGTTGCCGACATTCGTCAACAACTGCACTTCACACAATTTTTTAGGGCGTGTGATAAGGCAAAAATTTTTGACGAAAAAAATCTAGAATTCTATGGTTTTGGAACAGTTAATGGAACGGACGGGAAACCATATAAAACGCGGGAAGGGAAATCGCCAAAACTTGAAAGTTTGTTTGAAGAAGTGAAGCAAAATTTGCTTGAAAACAAAGAAATGAACCTTGAAAAAGAAGAGGATATTGACGCAATTGTTAACAGTGTGATAAAATTTGCCGACCTTCAAAACAACTATGAAAAAGATTATATTTTTGACATTAATAAATTTTCTAAGTGTGAAGGAAAAACTGGACCATATATTTTATACTCATACGTTAGACTAAAAAAAGTTTATAATAGTTTTAAAAATGATATAGAGCCAAAATTTTCTATGTTTTGCTTAAACAAAGCCGAAAGAGATGTTGAAATTAAACTTTTGAACTTCTCGTCATGTTTTGCAAAAGCTTTCGAAAATCGAAAACCGAACATAATTGCCGATTATTTGTTTGATTTATGCCTAAAATTGAATGCTTTCTATGAAACTAACCGATTTAATAGCGAAGAAAACAAAGAATTTATTTCTTCTTGGCTAAAACTTATTGAAATAAGCTTAAATGTTGTTGAAAAATGTTTAAATTTGCTTGCGATTAAAACAATAGATAAAATGTAATGAAACAACAATTTTAATGAAAACGGTAAGAAAAAGGTGATATGTTCACCCAATAAAAATTTGTTTTTCTATTGAAAAACATTTTTTTATTTGATATAATTATGATATGAAAAATGCTTTTACTGATTTGTGTGAATATTTGGACTATAACTATTTTTATCATTCTTCGAATGAAGAGCTTAAAGACTCATTGCAAAAATTGTGTGATTATTTTTCAAAAACGCAAAAAAGGCGAAAAATTAAGCTTGAATATGCCGATGCTTCTGGTTTTAATGAAAATCAAAGCTGGGCAGAGGCTGACGTTGACAAAATTATTTTAAATCCGCAAGGGAGTTTGACCGATTATAACACATATTTAAAAATGTTTGATTGTGTTATTCACGAATCTTTTCATCAATTTCAAAACTATTTGATAAATATCCCCAAAAGTTTGTTAGATGAAGTGATGTGGAAACGAATTTTTTCCTATAATGTCTACTATTTTTTGAATGAAAAATACACTTCAAATGAGTTTGATGAATATTTTGTATATTTGTTCAATAGTTATGAAATGGATGCCTATAATTCAACAACACTAATTCTTTCTTCAATCTATTTTAATCTAAAAAAACGTGGAAGAAATGTTGAAAAATTGAAAGAATATATTCAAGAAGAAACAAAAAAAATTCAAGAAAGTAAAAAAGTTTTTTTGAAAAAATATGGCAAAAATGCAAAAGAAAAACTTGATAAATTTTTAGTAAATCAGGCCATAGAGCGTGTTAGGGAAGAAGAAAATTTTGTTGGAATAAATGAAGAGATACACAAAAAACTATTTAATGGTGAATATTTTCCAAACATTTTTGATGGAAACGAAATTTGCAAAATTTCAAATGCTTTTTTAGCAAACTTTGAAGAAAATTTTAAAACACTTATGTTTTATCTATACAACGATAGGACTAATTCGTCTCAAAACAATGAAAAATAATTTTTTTTGAAAAGATTGAAAAAATACTTGAAAAAACAAAATTTTTATGCTAGAATAATTGAAGAGTTAAACATAAAATTTTATTGTGCACAATTTTGGTGGATTACACTAAAATTTGTAAAATCTTATTGTTTAACTCAATAAGCCAATGTGGCGGAATGGCAGACGCAGAGGACTCAAAATCCTCCGATAGCAATATCGTGCTGGTTCGACCCCAGTCATTGGCACCAATAAAAAACAAAATCGAGACCAGACCTGGCTTCGATTTTTTGTTTAAAATGTCAAATAATCAACCCTTTTTAAGATTTAATAGGGATAAAATCGACAAAATCAAAAAACATATAATAAAAATAGTTTAATCCTTATTTGCTATAAGTATAAAACTATACAAGAAATTTAACACAAAAAAGTGGCAAAAAATAGTGATTTTTCATATAAATTTTTATCTGAATATTTTTTGTTTTGTTTTTTAGTTTTATGAATGTGCGAAAAATAAAATGACTAAATTTTATTAAATTGATCAAAAAATAGAAGAAAATAAGAACTTTAAAAAACTGAAAAATAAGTTATGACAAAAAATTTAAAATTATATATAAAAAAATATTTTGAAATTTTTTAGAAATAATAGAGAACAGAATAAAAAATAGGAAAATTTTATTGAACGTTATAAAAAATAACTATTTAGTTAAAAAGTAAGTAAAAAAATAGCAAATTTTTTGTTAAGGGGAGCAAAAATGAAAAATTATAAATTTTTGTGGAAAAAGGGATGTTATAAAAATCATGTGGGTGCGGGATATGAAAAAATTGTTCACGGTCCAAGGGGGTTTCAGGGGTTGCAAGGCCCCAAAGGTGACAAGGGTGACAAGGGCGACACGGGTGCACAAGGCGAGCGAGGTCCAAGCGGAGAACAAATTGAGGTCAGGTCAACGCAAACTCTTTCTTCAAGGGAGCAAGCTTATGTTGAGTCTTTTCACGAAGGCAATACAACATACTTAGACTTTTTCATTCCGCGTGGCTATGACGGAGAAACAGAATATGTTAAAGCGGGAGTGACAAAACAAGTTGAATCGACTGAACCTGCTAGCGTTGTTGACCGCTATGAAGAAGGCGTGCACTTTTTTGATTTTTCTATTCCGAAAGGCGAAAAAGGTGCACAGGGCGAGGCTGGTGCGAAAGGAGATCCGGGGCTGCAAGGAGACATAGGACCAAAGGGAGATACAGGACCAAAAGGAGACACGGGACCTCAGGGTATAGCGGGACCTCCGGGGTCAACGAATAACATAAACATAACAAAATATAGCGACGTTGAACAACAAATTTCAAACTCTGTGGCGTTTACATTCAACGAAACACCTGTTCAAAACGGGATAACTTCCACTACTGACTCTATCACCATTCCTAGCGACGGCGTTTATATTTTGTCTTTTTGGTGCAATAAAGTTGAAAATGTGTCAGCAACGGATTATGTTGGAATTTTCAATAAAGGGTCGATAATTTCTGCCACTCAACGGCCGCTATCCAGCACTATTGGCGCGAGTGCCACGTTGGTTTATAGTCTTAGCAAAAATGATACAATCACACTTCGTGCCATTGTTGAAAATATGACGAAGTTGTCAAATGCAAACGCTCCAAGCGCCGTAATTTCCGTTATTCAAATTGCATCATAAAAAACTTTTTAGTGAGTAAAAAACTAATATTTTATGCAAATATTAAATTGATTTTTTGGAATTTTTAGGTTTTTTAGCGTGCAGCAACATATTTTTTCAAAAAGTTTAAAGCAAAAATGTAAAAACTAGAATTTTAATTTTAAAAAATTATGATTGAAATGTTAAATTAAATTTGAAAGTGTTATTTTTAAATTTCAAATTTTTATGCAAGTGCAAAAAATAAAGTGTAAACGTGACGTGTGGAAGAAGATTTTCAGTTACAAAATAAAGTTTGCGAAAATGTTTGCAAAATTAATTTTAATTTGCTAAAATAAATGTATGAAATGTATGAATTGTGGTAGCGAGCAAGATAAAGTTATTGACAGCAGACTTGCAGATGGTGGTTTGACCATTCGAAGAAGGCGCGAGTGTCTTTGTTGTGGAAAGAGATTTACAACTTTTGAAACGATAGAAACAACTCCGATTTTGGTGATAAAATCTAATCAAATGCGAGAGACTTTTAATAAAGAAAAAATCAAGACGGGTGTGATTAAAGCATGTGAAAAACGTCCTGTTTCGATGGAACAAATAAATAATCTTGCCGATAGCATTGAAAAGGAAATTCAAAACTCTTTGAAAACTGAAGTGAGCTCTAAGGTGATTGGCGAACTTGTTATGGAAAAACTAAAATCTTTGGACGAGATTGCTTACGTTCGATTTGCAAGTGTGTATAGACAGTTCACTGATGTGACGAATTTTATTAACTTTTTAAGTGGTTTGAAATAGTTTTAAATGCAAAAATTTAACTGAAATTTCTATTTAAACAAAAAAATTTAAAAAAATTTAAAAAAAATTAAAAAAGTTTTAAAAAATTGTTGACAAAGTTTTAAAAATAATATATCATAATAAAGTCAATCAAACTTCGGGGT
>CAYXET010000075.1:0-2438 GCA_964464025.1 uncultured Christensenella sp.
TAACTTGATGTCGCTCAATCTTTTTATCGGTGAGTTTTAAATTATTGATTATTAAGATTAAAATTTTAAGTTATTGCCCATCAAAATTAAAATTAATTCTAACTTATTAGTAATTTAAATTAAAATCAAATTTATTGCTAATCATAATTTAATTTAATTTAATTTATTGCTAATCAAAAAATAATCTTAACTTATTTTATCTGAATTAAATATTTCACACTTCACAATTTTTTGTGTGCAAAAGATAAGCAAACACAAGGTCGAATAAATCCCCGTCAAGGATACTTTCAACATTGCTTGTTTCAAAATTCGTGCGATGGTCTTTCACCATTGTGTAGGGGCAAAAAACGTAGCTTACAATTTGATTTCCCCATTCAATTTTTAAATTTTTCCCGCTTATATCACTAAGTTTGCTAAGGTGTTGCTCTTGTTTTATCATAATCAACTTACTTTTTAAAATTTTAAGCGCTTGATTTTTGTTTTGAAGTTGACTTCTTTCATTTTGGCAACAAACGACTATCCCGCTAGGGATATGAGTTATCCTAATTGCACTATCGGTTTTGTTGACGTGTTGACCACCCGCGCCACTTGCACGAAAGGTGTCAATTTTCAAGTCTTTTTCGTCAATTTCAACTTCGTCATCAAATTCAATTTCAGGCAAGACTTCAATGCTGGCAAACGTGGTGTGTCTGCGTTTATTGCTGTCGAAAGGCGATATTCGAACAAGACGATGAACCCCTTTTAGTGCTTTAAAAATTCCATAGGCGTTTTCGCCACAAATTTTTAGGCTTAAACTTTTAAATCCGTTTTCGTCGGGGTTTAAGTCTAAAACAACAATTTTGTGCCCAAGGTTATTTGAAAATCGAGTGACCATTCGTTGCAAAATTGAAACAAAATCATAACTTTCGGTTCCGCCCGCACCCGAGTGAAACGACACAATTGCGTTTAGGTTGTCATACTTTTTTGAAAGAAGAGTTAACAAGAAAAGTTTGTTAGTTTCTTCAAAAACGTCATTAATTTCTTCGTTTAAAATTTCATCAAATTCCCCTGAGATTTTTTCTTCTTCGCTTAAAGACTCTATGCTAGAACAAAGATTGTTGTGATTTTGAAAAAGGGTTTTTAGGTTTGTTATAACTTTTTCAAGTTGTTTTAGTTTTTTATTTTTTTCAATTGTTGCTTCATCGTGCGAAAAATCATTAATCTTGCCTAATGAATTTTTTATATTTTCAAATTCTTCATTTTTTGCTTCAAAAACATCATTTAAAGAATTTATTTTTTGCTTTATTTCTTCAACTTTTTCAAAATTTATCATAATCAAGTTAATTATAGCACAAAAATAAAAAATTTTGTATTAAATTATAAAATTATTCGGTTTTTACCTTCACTTTTTGCCAAAATTTCACCATTTTGTGGATTTATAATCAAATTGATAGTGTCGTTATTTGTTGAAATCAAGCAAATATAGAAATAATATTGTTCACTAGCCACGGAGTCGTCACCTAAAATTTTAACGTAAATTTCAAAATTTATGCCATTTTTTATATAATTTTCAATGTTTTTTTCGTGTTCTTTTATGAAAATATCAAGAGCATCTTTGTGACTAATTTTAAAGTTTTTTGAAACATTTACAAGTTCACTCTCAAAAGTTTTTCCTTGAAATGTCAGTTTAATTTCCACTTTACTTTCGTCAAGGACAAAGGTCTCGATGTCGGCAACAAAGGTTTTGTCGAATGGATTTTGTTCAAATGTGCCGTCATAGTCGGTGTCGTTTATGGTGATGACATATTCAAAAATTTCGTTTTCATCTGCGTTAAAGTTTTGTTCGTTAAAAATTTTAACTGTTATCACTCCAAATTCTTTTTTGCTTTCGCTAATTCCGTCTATAACATAGGGGTCTTCACGAAATCCGCTTGTGAATTTCACGCTAAAATTTTCGTTTTTGCCAACAAAAAGGTTATATCTAACTTCGCTTAGTTTGTCTTGCACTTTAAGTGAAAGGTCTTTTTTGCAACCTAAAAAGAAAATTAAGGGAAGGAAAAGTGAGAATGTAAAAATTCTTTTGAAAAACAAAAATACATACGATTTTCTATTATCTAGGTTTATTTTTTTCATAAAATATTATATTTTATTAATAGGTGTTTAATGCAAAAATAATTTTAATTTTCAATGACAACCTTGCCAGTTATCCAACTGTCGAAATAACCAGACAAGTCTTTTTTGCAAATTTTGTTAAAACACGAAATAAGGGTTGTTGGAGTGACGTTTTTCCCTTTGTTTTGATTAAAATATGCTTTTAAACATTGAAGAAAAACTTTTTCACTAACAATATTTTTAAGGCTATCAAACATTAATGTGCCTTTAACATAGGCCATATATGTATACTCTGGCTCGGTTTTAAATTCGTTCAAGTCACGCTGCATAGAAGTGTCAACGGAAGA
>CAYXET010000075.1:2448-4283 GCA_964464025.1 uncultured Christensenella sp.
GCGGGTTATGGTCAAAAAAAAGATAAACGGAATACTCAGTTAAACTTTCGTCAAGAAAGCCATATTTATATTCGTTGTTTCCAACAAGTCCATACCACCATTGGTGTGCAATTTCGTGGATTATTGTGTGGGTGTAGTCTTCATAATTATCAATTGAAGACGATATGAAAACAAGATTTGGATATTCCATTCCGCCATAAACAAAATCGGCTTCACAAACGTTTAAAGTTTTATAGGGATATTCTCCAAAAAGATTGTTGAATGTTTCTAAACTGTCTTTTGAAGTTTGTAAACTTTTTTCGCTAAATTTGTCGGAAAAATAATAGTAGTTAACTTCGGTTTGCCCAACTGTTGCGGATATTTTTTTGAAATCTTTGCTGAGTATTAAGGCAAAATCTCGAACAGCCTTGGCCGAAAATGTTGCAGTTTTTAAATTTTCATATTCTTCTTCGCAAACTTTTTCGCCCGTGCCAACAATTGTATACGACTTGTTAAAACTAACTTTGACGAAATAATTTGCAATGTCGGAATAAAACGGGTCGCCGTTGTAGTGATAGGAATTTGAATAGAACCCGCTTTCATCATCGAACACGCACGCAATCAAATAGAAATTTCCTAAATTTATGGTGTTGTTTGAATAGCCATATCTGTGGCTTATGTTTGGAAGAACAAGGGAATAGGAAAATTCGATTGTTGTGCTTTGGTTTGGGGAAAGCGGACTTTCTAGGTCAACAACCAAAATGTCTTTGTCATCGTTTTCAAACTTTGGCTCAACGGGATTTTTGTTGTTTTGAACGCTTAAAATTTCAACACTACCATAACTTATGCCGTTTGGATAGGCTTTTTCTTGGTTTAGGTTGCTAATAGGCTTGTTTAAAACGCCGGCCGAAAAGGCTTTTGGATAGATGTGAAATTTTATGTTGTTTAAAGTGGTGTTAGAAAGATTGATATATTTTGTTTCTTGTTGCACTTTAACGGTTTTATTTTCGCAGTCGATTGTTGCGTGAATTTCATATTCATTTTTGTTTTTTGACAATTTGCTTATAAAATTTTCTTGCCTTAAAGCGAAAAAAATTGCCGCAAGCGAAGACGCTAAGACGATTATGGTAATTGATAGGGCTAAAATAATTTTTCTTTTTTTGTTTAAATTTTTCAAAAATTTCATAGTAAAATATATGAAAAAAAATATTTATTAATACTATTTCAAAAAATTTGGCATAAAAAATTGAAAAAAATAATTTTTCATTATATAATTAATCTAGGAGAAAACTTATGTCTTTTATAAATCAATCAATTGAATTAAAAAAAAGTAACTACACGGTGCTTTCAAATTCGTTTATAACATCATTTATGCCCGACGCATGCGAAAACGCAGTGAAGGTCTATTTGATGGGTCTATATTTCAGCCAACTAAACGAAGACGTGAACACATTAGAACATTTTTGCGAAATGTTAAAAATGACAAAAGAAGAAGTGAAAGACGCCTTTTTGTTTTGGGAAAAGGAAAATTTGGTGAAGATTTTGGATATTGACGCTTTTGAAATTATTTATCTTCCTTTGAACACTTTGGCAATAAAATTTAAGCCGATTGACGAGCAAAAATATGACGGATTATCTGTTTTAATTCAAAGTTTTCTAGACAGAGGACTAACCCCTAATGAATTTCAAGACTACATAAACTTGATTGAACAAAAGCATCTTGAAAAAGATGCACTTTTGATGATTATAAAATATTGTGCACAAAAAGACCGAAATATTCCAGCAAAATATATTCTTTCGGTTGCAAACAATTGGATAGCAAGTGGAATTTTCACAACAAAAAAAGTTGAAGAAAA
>CAYXET010000076.1:0-4278 GCA_964464025.1 uncultured Christensenella sp.
AAATAAAAAGAATATGTTATAATAAAATTATGAAGAACAAAAATTTATATTTGAATTTCGTAATTAATTTTTTAATTGTCATTTTGTCAATTTCTTTAGCTATTGTTGGAATTGTTGTTATCAAGCCAATAAAAAATGTGCTAGGAATTGCAATGCTAGTTTTTGGGGTTGTATCTTTTTTTGTTTGGCTAATTGTTTTTCTTATTTCAAACCCCAAAGCCCTAAAAAATGAACAACTACGAGCGGAAAAAGAAAAATATTTGAAACGAAAAATTAATGAGGAAAGATTTAAAAATCATTAATAATTTCCATTTTTTAAGGTTATTTTGCTTAAAGTTTAGTGTAAAAAACACAAAATTTTATAAAAAATCAACCAAAATTATAATTTTACATTGAAAATAAAAAATCAATTTTAAAAATCAATATTATAAGTTAAATTAATATTATTTGTTTAGATTGATTTTATAACTTTAAATTAATTATAACTTAATAATCTAATTTTAAATTTTGAATTAAAATCTAATATTAATGAAAAAGTAAAAATAAAGAAATATTAATAGCAATAATAATAGTAATAATAAATTTTTAAATTTAACAGAAAGGAGAAAAAATTGGCTTTATACGTTGAAAAGTTTTTGTTACCAAACAAAGAAACTGAGGAACGAATGATAATTGCACGGATGGTTCATAATGGCGGAAGATGTGGATATATCGACAACATTTATCCGTGTGACATTTTCACCAAAAAACAACTAACCGAAATTGATTTTGAAACTATCACAATTCTTTATGGTGGAAATGGCTCAGGCAAAAGCACACTTTTAAATCTTATTGCCAACAAATTGGAATTAAAGAGAATTTCAGATTTTAATAATAGCGAACTTTTCACTAATTTTGTAAATTCTTGCTTAGTTAAAATGGCAGAAGATGATGAAGGATATGTTTATAAAACTATTCCTCATAACAGCCGGATTATAACAAGTGATGATATTTTTGACTATATGTTAACCGCGCGTGAAAATAACCGAACAATTGCCGGTGACACTGAAGAAATGCGAGAAGAATGGGCCGAATTAAAGTTTGGCAAAACAATAAGACTTGGTGGATTGGAAAACTATGAAGAATTTAGCAAGCAAGTTGACGCAAGAAGAAAATCTTTGTCTAGAAGAAAATTCTTATACAAATTTGCAGGGCAAGAAGTTAAACTTAACAGCAATGGCGAAACTGCGCTCGATTTTTTTGAAAAAAAATTAGAAAATGATTGTTTCTTTTGTTTGGACGAACCCGAAAATAGTTTGTCACCCAGATTTCAAACACAGCTTGTTGAAATTATTCAACGAAAGGCCAGATACTGTGGCTGCCAGTTTGTTATAGCCACTCACTCACCATTTGTTTTGTCATTAAACGGGGCGAAAATTTATGACCTAGACACCATTCCTGTTGATATAAAAAAATGGTGGGAATTAGAAAACACCAAAACATATTTCGAGTTTTTTGAAAAACATAAAGATTTGTTTTTGAAAAAATCTTAAAATCAATCATTTCAAAATAAATCTATTTTAATTTGATTATATTTTTGTTTAATTTTGTTCTATTATATAAAAAATAAATTTTAAATTAATCATTGAAACAATTTTAAATCGGTCTATTTCAATGATAGTTACATCGCTATGGAATTGTGCTAAAAAAGTTTATGTAACAACTTTTGGAGAAAACTTTATGAATATTTGGATAATTTATAAAAAACATTTTGAAACTCACGCGACATATTCACCACAAATTATGAAAGAAACAGCAGAAAAACACAATATGCACGCTGAAATATTTTTTTGTGAATATTTTAATATTTTGTTTGAAAATGGAGTAAAAAAACTTTTTTATAAAGGAGAAAAAATTAAATTATATCCCGATGTTGCGTTTTTTAGATGCTATGATTTTTCCTTGATGGAATTACTTGAAGAAAAAGGCGTTTGTTTGGTGAATTCACTAAGCGGAATGAAAACTTCAAGGGATAAATATCAAACGAAAAAATTAGTGACAGAACTGGGAATTTTAACACCAACGTGTTTAAAAACAAGTTTTTTAGATTATGAAAATATAACAACATTTTTCTCCATACCCTTTGTTATGAAAGATAATTTTGGTGCAAGCGGAAATAATGTTTTTCTCATTCACAACAAAGATGAATTTGAAAATGTGTTAAAAGTAAATGTGGAATTTTTGGTTGAAGAGTTTATCCCCGCAGGCGGAAAAGACACGCGAGTTTATATTGTTGGAAACAAAGTAGTTGGTTGTGTGGAAAGATTTTCAACAAACGGAGATTTCAGATCTAATCGTTGTCAAGGCGGAAATTTTAGAAAAACAACTATTCCAAAGGAAATTGAAAATCAATCATTAGAAATCGCAAGTAAAATAAATCTTAAAATTTGCAGTGTTGACTATCTTTTTTATGAAAATAAATATTATTTATGCGAAGTTAATGGCAACGCCACTTTTTATGCTTTCTATAAACTTGGTTACAATATGCAAGAAGAATTTATGAATTATATTCAAACAATTTCGCACAAAAATTATTGGTCAAGATTAAAATTTTTGCAACGCAAAAATGACGACTTCTTTTTTGAAAACAAAAACTCTCGTGTCGTCTTTTCATGCCCGCACGCAGTAAGTCAATTTAGCAATGGAAAATTGAAAAATAAAGATTTGGGAAGCGGAGAGCTTGGGTTAAAAATTGCGCAAGAAAATAATCTATCATATATCATAAAAGCAAAAAACAATGGCAGCGAAACAAAAAATGATAACGCTAATACGTTTGAATGCGACTATCGAAACGCCCTTAGGTCAATGCTTAACGAAAATTCAATTTTGTTTGATATCCACTCGTTAAAAAACACACGAAATGAAGAATTGTTACTTGCAATTAACAATATGGAAAATATAAACTATGATGAAAAATTACTAAATTTAATTAAGACCACTTTTGAAGATTTTGGGATAAATGTTTGCATCGACACAATATATTCCGCAAGCGAGAATACAATTTCAACAGTTATGCATAACGAATTTAACCTAAAAGCAATTGAATTTGAGTTTAATAGCAACTTAATAAATCCTCTTAACAAAAACAATAAAATCAACGAAATTTCAACTGCTTTTAATGAAATTATTAACAAAATCAATTCATAAACAAACATAAAAGCATAAAATTGAAGATTGTGGATAATCTGCTATCATATTTAGCACAATTTGTAGTCTTTTTGTATTATATCAGCTTAAAAATATATAATAAATATCAACACAACGCTTTACAAAAAATAATATCTATGTTATAGTATTTGTGATGGCTAAGTAGAGAAACGTAGCATCTACACACCCATTGGGTTAAAAGAGATGTGGGAGGGGCTACACCCACAGCCATCACCATTTATCAAGGCAAGTAGTTTTTACTATTTGCGTTTTTATTTAATAGTCTAAATTAATTTTTAGCCTTTTCTTTCTAAGATTTTTACATTAAAAAACCCCTAGAATGAAGTGCTTGGTGGGATTTTCTTCATAATAGAAGTTTTTTTATTTTAATTGACATTTTTGACTTTATATGAAATTTTTCTAAAATTTATAAATTATTTTTTAGGAAAATTTAAAATAAATTCTAAATAAAAAACATACTTTTATAATTCGTATTTTAAGGTTTATTTACTCTCATTTTTGATTTTTAAAAACTTATAAAACAATTTAAGGTTGTTTTTTGAGCTTGTAATTAAAACTAAAAATAGTTTTATTTTAAAAATTTATGTTGGAAATTGTCGGCACAGAAAGTGATAAAATTTTTAACTGTTGGTTTAGATTTGAAAGTAAAATTTAGATTTTGACACCAAATTTCTTTAAAAAACTTAAAGGTTTTTCTAATTTCGCTGCGAATATTTCGGTCAATATTTGTTGGTTTTGTATTATATTTTTGTGAAAATTCTTTTAAACACGAACCAACCAAAAACCGATTTTTCATTCTGTTTTCAATTCTATAGTGAATGCACTCAACCAAATAGAAAAAGCCCTTCGAAGTTGGATCAAATTTAAAATCAAGCAAATATTCGCGAATTTTCTGTTTTAAATCGGCTTTTTTAGGAGTTTTCTTTTCACAATAAGTATAAAAACTTTGAATACACTGTTTTAAGTTGTCAATATCTGTTTGCACAAAAAGTGAGCAATATTCTTCATTTTCACCTTCGTTTGTTGAAAAATTTTTTGTTTTATTTGCACAATTTTTAGTTGTTAATAAGT
>CAYXET010000077.1:0-4123 GCA_964464025.1 uncultured Christensenella sp.
AAACTTTTATTAATTAATTTCATATCAATAAAACGCAATTTTAATTTTGGCGAAAAATATATCGTAAAAATTTAAATTTTTTTCACATTATCGCTTTAATATTAAATTTTAAAACTTCTAATATTCTTATTTTAGAATTTTAATTTTATCATTTTATGATGCCAAAATGTTTTATGATTTTATATATTAATTTTAGATTTTGTATATTAATATTTTAAAATTTTTAGTGTTAATTTTTAAGATTTTAAATTTTAAAATTTGTAATTATTTAATATTAATACTCTAAATTTTAATTTTAACATTTTTAAATTTTTTAAAATAAAAAAAAGAGAACACAGCAAGATAGAAACCTTGACAATTCTCTTTTTTGTTGGGGTGAAATATCAGAGTCGAACTGATGACCTCTGGTGCCACAAACCAGCGCTCTAACCAACTGAGCTAATCCCACCACGCTATGAGTATTTTACAAGTTTTTACACTCTTTGTCAATAATTTTTTATAATTTATCAATATTTTTTAATTTTTCGCTATTTTCTCTTAGTTTTTCAATGATTTTTTGCATTTAATATTTAACATTTAATAACCAACTTTTAGAAATTGATATTTGATATTTGATATTTGATATATAACATCTAATATCTAATCTAATGTTTAATATCTATATATTTTTTCGCCATATTTTTTGCCAAAAACACGCCTTTATTGGTGGCACATTATTTTTACATAGTTTATAGCTTTGTCTATAAAATGAGATAAAGTTAAGTTATTATTGTGAAAATTCTAAATTATAAAAACCTTATAATCACAAAGAAACGTAAATCATTATAAAATAAAAATACAATTAAATGAATAATAAAATAAATAATAAAATGAATAATAAAATGAATAATGATTTATAAGAAAAATTAAAAACAAAAAAAGTTGCCAAAGCAACAATTTTGGTGACCCATCCGAGACTCGAACTCGGGACAACCGGATTAAAAGTCAGGTGCTCTACCAACTGAGCTAATGAGTCATAATCTATTGTTCAAAGTTTTTGGTGCGGACAAAGGGACTTGAACCCCCACTCTTTTGGAACTAGATCCTAAGTCTAGCGCGTCTGCCAATTCCGCCATGTCCGCTAATTTGGTGGAAACTATAGGACTCGAACCTATGACCGCCTGCTTGTAAGGCAGATGCTCTACCAACTGAGCTAAGCTTCCACATCACGTTAACTTTTTTGTTAACTCTAGTAGTATAAAACTATTTAAAAAATTTGTCAATGATTTTTTGAAGATTTTTTTATTTTTTCAAAAAAATTTTTAAATTTATCATTTTTTCACAACTTTTAATATCTTTTTGAGGTGATAAAACAATTCTTTATTAATAAAATTTAGCACTATATTTAATTTTAAAGTTTATTTTTCACAAAAAATGGAGTTTTCGTATTCAAAAATTTTCCGCAAAAATGGAATTTTCATACCCAATAAATTTCCATAAAAAAAATTTATATATTTCCAATAAAAAACTTTGTTTTTTGCTTTTTGACACATTTAGTTTACAAAAATTAAATAATTTTCATATAAAAATAAAAATAAAAATATAAATATAAGGAGAAAATATGATTAAACTTTTTAATTTTAACAAAAATAAAAATTACATAAATTACATTACAACTCACTTGCCAAATGCCATAAGTCAAATTAAAGGAAACGCAAAAAACCCCACAATCAATGGGACTGTGGAGTTTTATCAACTAAAAAACGGAGTTTTGGTCATTAGTCAAATTTTCAATCTCCCACAAAACTCTACTGGCGATTTTTTTGCAATGCACATTCACGAAGCAAACAATTGCAACGAAAATGAAAATGGGGATTTTGAGGATTCAAAACATTTTTCGAAAAAAGAATTCCTCCACCCTAGCCATAGTGGTGACCTGCCGGTGATTCAAGCCAACAGTGAAAATGGAGAAGCTTTTAGTGTGAACTTGACAAACAGATTTTTTGTTAGCGACATAATTGGAAAAACTATTTTTATTCACGAAAACGCCGATGATTTTCGAACCGACCCAAGCGGAAACAGTGGCAAAAAAATTGCCTGTGGCGTGATTAAAAAACCTTAAAGAGCCATATACATTACACTTGAACTATTCACATTATCATTTTCATTTGTGCCATATAAAATATTATTTAGCGATGAGCCAATAGAATTAAAAAACACCGACAAGCCTTTTGTTTGAAGGTTGTTTTTTATTGTGCTAAACAAAATTATGGCGCCAGAATTATTCATATAATTTAGGGAATGAAAATTTCCGCTAATTTTTTCTTTGAAAAATTTAAATTCACCATTTTTCGAGCCAATTATACTAATTGAATTTTTATAAAGCGACACCCCAAGATTGTCTTCACTGTTAAGTGCAAGTTTAATTCCAAAAATGTTTTCCTGCTCTCCGTCAACGCCCAAAACAACAACATTAGCACCAATTTTTGTGATTATATTTTTACTGATTGTAACATCCTTTGTGGATTTTGTTGTTTCTATTCCACCAACTAAAAGGTTTGTGAATTTGTTTGAAGAAATATAGCAATTTTCCATTGAATTTGCCTTGATTCCCACACTAAAACCACTAAATTCGCACGAAATTACATTCAATTTTTTTGCTAAATCAGCGTTGATTGCCGCAATATTTTCGCTGACTAGATTATTTTCAAAAACAATTTTTCCTTCTCTTACACCACTATTTGTGTTTAAAGAAAGAGAAAGAAAGCTAACATCTTCGCACGAATTTGAAAAGGAAATTTCCCCTTCGCTTTCCGTTCCGCCAAGCACAACAAAGGAATCTATTTTCGTTTTATCTTTTCCCTCGCCGCCAATCACTATTTTTGAATTATTAATTTCAATTGCCTCGGGCAATTTATATTCCCCCGCCTTTATCAAAACAATATCGCCCTCTTCTAGGGTTTGCAAAGTTGTTTTTAACTCACTTAAATTTTCAACAACCTTGTTTGCAACAAAAACATTAAAGGACGTTGTAAACTTGCCATAGGACACTTGAACTTCTTTTTTCCCGCTCGACGAACTATCAAAGCCACTAAAATTTGCGTTATTGTTATAAATTTTAAGCAAGGCACTGTCTGTTTTGATATTTTTTAGTTGAAGACCACTAATGTCTAGGTCTTCGCCAATTTCATAAACCAATTTATCGGGCATTTTGTAGATATAAAGGCTGACCATTTCGTGTGTGCAGCCAAAAAGCACCGAACCGCAAGTTAAAAATAAAATCATTAAAATCACACTTAATTTTTTCATAAACAAAAATATTAACAATTAAAAACTTTTTAAACATTTTTTATAAAAAACAAGCACATTTTTGTCCGTTTTCTTAAATTAAATTCAGCTATACAAAATTTCACAACGATTTCAATCAAAATTTAAAAAGTTTAGTCAACACTGTTTAAAAAAATTAAAATATATATACTTTAATTTGCAAAAAAATTCAGTGTCTTTAACAATTTTTTTAACTTAAAATAACAAAGAAAAATAAAATTGTGTTAAGTTCACCTACACTTTCGTTTTTTGTATGCTGTAATTTAGTCTATAAGTGTGCGCTTATTTTGGACAGATGTTAGCGTTCACCACCTTATAATAAGACAAGCTCACGTTTAAACGTCATTAAGTAAAATATTATATTTATTAAATAAATCAATACAAACTCCCCAAATATATGATATAATAGATTCATAGGAGAAAAGAATGTCTAACATAAAAGTTTTTGAAGATAAAAAAATTAGGTCGCAATGGAACGCTAAGGAAGAAGATTGGTATTTTTCGTTGGTGGATGTTGTTGCCATATTGGCAGATACTACAAATCCTACTGATTATCTAAAAAAGATGAGAAAAAGAGATGTGGAACTAGGTGCTTACCTAGGGACAAATTGTCCCCAGGTAGAAATGGTTGGTCAAAATGGTTTGAAACGTAAGGTTTTGGCTGGAAATACAAAGGCTGTATTGCGTCTTATCCAATCAATCCCAAGCAAAAAAGCTGAACCTTTTAAAATTTGGCTTGCACAAGTTGGCAGTGAAAGGCTTGATGAAATTGCTGACCCACAAAAAGCAATAGATAGAGCAATTGCTACATACAGAG
>CAYXET010000078.1:0-4021 GCA_964464025.1 uncultured Christensenella sp.
CTATTGATAAAATTTTTTTCATAATTTCTCCTAATATTTTTAGTTTAATAAAATTGAAAAATAATGTCAAACAAATTATATGTTTTTATTCTATTCTTCAGTTGAATTTTTGTTGCTATTTTCTTCTTTTTCTTCTTTATTTTTTATATTTCCATTTGCAAGATTATCATTTTTAACACTCGGTTCAACAAGCAACCCTTCTTTTTTCAAAACTTCTAGCGTTCGTTGCTTAATTTCTTCAATACGTTTTTTGTCTTGCAATTCTTTTTCTTCGCGCTCTTTTTGTTGTTGCTTTTTCTTACGATTTTCCCTTCGGTTTAAATTCGCAATTATTTGTTTAATACTTTTTCCTTCCATAATTGCGTCTAGTTCTTCCTTATATGCAACATTTTTCTTTAACAAAAGTTCGCTTAAAGCCTTAACCTTATCCCAATTTTCTTTCAAAATTTTCTCTGCTCGTTCATAGTTATAGTTCAAAATCTTCAAAATTTCTTCGTCAATTTTGTTTGCTGTGTCGTTTGAATATAGCACTTGATTTTGATAATCTCGACCAATAAACACTTCACTAGACGAACCAAGGTTTATAAACTTCAAATTCGCACTAAAACCAAATTAAGTGACCATTTTTCTTGCAATTTTTGTTGCTTGTTCAATGTCGTTTGACGCTCCAGTGGTGATGTCTCCAAATTCTATGCTTTCGGCTATTCTTCCGCCCATAAACGAAGCAATCATATCATTTAGTTTGTTGATTGTTGAATAGCAATCGTCGGTATCTGGTCTTGAAAGAGTATATCCACCAGCCATTCCTCTTGGAATGATAGAAACTTCTTGAACATCGTCACAAAATTCTAACTTACGGTGCAAAATTGCGTGGCCAGATTCGTGATATGCCGTGATTTTTCTATCTCGTTCAGTCACAACCCTGCTTTTCTTTTGTGGCCCCATAATAACCTTGTTAACAGCTTCTTGAATGTCTATCATATTAATTTTCACACGATTATCTCGACCAGCCAAAATTGCTGCTTCATTTAAAAGGTTTTCAAGGTCTGCCCCACTAAACCCTGTTGTTAGTTTTGCAATATTTTCTAGGTCAACATCATCGGCAAATTTTTTGTTTCTTGCGTGAACTTGTAAAATTTTTTCTCGACCTTTCACATCGGGCATATTAATGTATACTTGCCTATCAAATCTGCCCGGTCTTAAAAGTGCTGGGTCTAAAACATCGGGTCTGTTTGTTGCTGCAATAACAATAATTCCTTCGTTGGCTTCAAATCCGTCCATTTGCACCAAAAGTTGATTTAGTGTTTGTTCTCGTTCATCATTTCCACCGCCAAGTCCAGCCCCACGTTGACGCCCAACGGCATCAATTTCATCAATAAAAATTATGCAAGGTGCAGTTCGTTTTGCTGTTTCGAACAAATCTCTAACACGACTTGCTCCAACTCCGACATACATTTCAACAAAATCTGAGCCCGAAATTGAAAAGAATGGCGCGTTGCACTCTCCGGCAATTGCTTTTGCAAGCAAGGTTTTTCCTGTTCCTGGTGGGCCAACCAAAAGCACGCCCTTAGGAATTCTTGCCCCAAGTTCGGTATATTTTCGTGGATTTTTCAAAAAGTCTACGATTTCTTTCAATTCTTCTTTTTCTTCTTCACTGCCAGCGACATCGGAAAATTTAACTTTGCTTCGTTCAACATTTCTTGCTCGGCTTTTTCCAAATGCAATATTTTTACTGTTAGTTTCCACAATTGCTCTGATAATTAAAAATGCAATTATGCCCATAACACCAATTGAAAGATATGGCAAAATTTTTGAAATCAAACTTTCACCCTGAAGATTATAACTTGCTTCAATTTTTCTTTCAATATTTTCTGGCTTGTTGTTATATTCATCAATGAATTTAATTAATTCTTCTGAATTTATAAATGTTGTGGTATAGTCCCCTGTTTTCCCTTTCGTAAAAGTTTCAACCGTAATTTTACTATCACTCACTCTAACATAAATTGTGTTTCCAACTGTTTTTATGTGCGACACTTTGTTTTCATTAACCATTGTTTGAAAATCTGTGTAACTGATACTTTCTCCCGCTGGTTGTTTAAACCCAAGATATACGGCAAAAACAATTAAAAGTATTAAAACAGCATAAAACACCCAATTTATTTGTTTTCTTGGTTTTTCTGTCATTATTTCCTCCTAGTATTCTAGTGTAGCATAAATTATTTTTTTTTCAAACTAAATATTCCCTTTTTTTAATTTTTCCTCATATTTTTTAAACATTTTTTTAACATAAAAAATAACTAATTTGGCTAAATTTCTATTTTTTTGCGAAAATGAATTAAACAAAATGCTTGCATCTCCAACAAACTTTGTTGAATTTAAACAACTCACTCGCGTTTGTCCTTCCCGATAAATTAAAATTGGTTTATTTCCCTCTGCAACATAAACGCTATCAATCACAATTAACTTGCAATTTGTATGTTTTTTCTTAATAAAATCAATAACTTGTGCAAAATTTTTTCCATTAATTTCACGCTTAGAACAACCATAAACAAAAAAATTTAGTTTTTTTAATTCATCTCCAAGTTCCACACCAAAACTATCGTAATTAAACTTTTTTGTTCCCAAATTCAACAAAACAAGGTCTTTATTTTTATTGCTAGCGAAAAAAATTTTTTCAAAACTTGAAAAATCATCAATTGAATATAACTTAAAATCAAACATAAATATAATATTTAACAAATAAAAAAAATTTACTCTTTTTTGATAAAATTCACTAAAAAATTTTATTTTTATTAAATTTTAAAAATCTATTGAAAAAAGTTGTATTTTATGTTAATATTAATCATAGATATTATCCACTTGAAAATCTAACAGTTTTTCAGAGCAAAATTATCCACAAAAGTCAATGGTTAATTAAAAAAAAATTAGTGGTTAAAAGTGGTGATGTTTATAAAATTTAATTTAATAAAGCGAGAAAAATATGAACACAATCGACATAGTAGTGGTTGTCCTACTAATTCTATTTGCCCTAATTGGTTTTGTTAGGGGCTTCACAAATAGTTTTCTATCATTTTTAGCAAGTATATTTTCATTTTCTTGTGCATTCTATCTTGCAAAACCAATATCTTCGTTTTTGTCAAAAACTTTCGGATTAATTGAAAAACTGGCAAGCCTTGTTTCAACAAGAATTGAAAGTTTATTCCAATTCACTGGCAGTCTAACCGGAACCGAGATTATGGAAAACTATTGTTCTGCTGGAAATTTTTTGAAGAAAGCAATGAGTGCTTTAATTGACGTAAACGCAACCTACACGCAAGAATCAATCGTTAAGGAAATCAGCACAGGAGCAGGCTCATTAATATTAATGGCAATTTGCATTATTCTTTCCTTTATCCTAATCAAAATTGCTTTCAGACTACTTGCAAAATTGTTTGACGCACTAAAGAAAAGGTCTATTGCATTCAACGGCCTTGACCGAGTGCTTGGGCTAATTCTAGGGGCATGCAAAGCTTTGTTTGTTGTTGGCGTAGTTTTTGTTATTGCAGGACTATTGCAAACAGTTCCAGCTGTTGCCAACACGCTAGAAACAGTATTCGAAAATTCAACAGTTGCAAAACCACTATATGATTTTATAACAAATTTAGTTGGAAATTATATCAATAAAATAGATTTTAGCGCATTGCTTGCAATCTAAAAAATTCCAAATTAATAAATTTTTATAAACTACAAAATGATTTAAAATTTTTTAAAACAAAAAATTCATAAAATTTACTAACTTGAAAATTTATTAAAAAAAACTCGTGAAGTTTTATAACTTGAAAAATCCGCTTAAAAAATTAAGCACCAAAATTGAAGCGCCCTAACATGGGCCACTTCAATAACTTGGTGCTTTTTATTAATTTTTAAACAATAAAACTTGCTTTTTATTTTTCAATAATAAAATTTTATCTTAAAAATTTGCTAATTTTTTTCAACTCACACAAAAAAACACCAAAAACTTGGTGCTTTTTAGTTTTTTTAG
>CAYXET010000079.1:0-3995 GCA_964464025.1 uncultured Christensenella sp.
AACAACATAAAGGAAATAAAAAATGAAAATTTTAACAACAAAAGTGACCAAGAAAGCGAAGAATTAAACAGCGAAGATAGCCAAGAAAACAAAAAACTAAGAAAGGGAAATGAGCGGAAAAACGAGAAAATAGACAAAAAAAGTGAAAAAAGTTTTGTTAATTTTATTGCAAAAAACATATTGCCAGCATCGGAAATTTCTGTTTCTGAAAACAAAAATGAATGGATTAGCAAAATTTGCCGTGGCGAAAAAGTTTTGTTTGTTGATGGCGAAGAAAGCGGAATTATAATTAATTCAAAAAATCTTTTTAAGCGTGCAATTATAGAACCACCAAACAACAACATTATTCGAGGCCCGCGTGAAGGTTTTAATGAAGATATCAACACGAATTTGAATTTGTTGCGTAAGCGTCTTGTCACAAATGACCTTAAAATTGAGACTATGGAGATTGGAAGAATAACAAAAACAAAAGTTGCAATTACATATTTAACAAAAATAGCAAGCAAAGGCGTTGTTAAAAAAATTAAAGAAAATTTGCAAAAAATTGACATAGACGGAATTTTGGATAGCTATTATCTTCAAGACTATCTAGAAGATAGACCAAATTCTATTTTTAAGCAAGTTGGTTGGACAGAAAAGCCCGACATTTTGGCTGGAAAAATTTTGGAGGGAAGAGTTGGAATTATCGTTGATGGAAGTCCGATTGCATTAACACTTCCGTTTTTGCTTGTTGAAGACTTGCAAAGTGCCGACGATTATTATCAAGAAAATAATGCCGTGACATTTGTCAGACTCCTTCGTTTTTTTGGGCTTTTTATTGCACTAACGATGCCTGGGATATACATTGCCCTTCAACTTTATCACTACAAGGCTTTGCCACTAAAATTTTTGGTGACGATTATAAATAGTTCGCAAAACATTCCAATGCCACCATCAATTGAAGTTTTGTTTGCGTTTTTTATGTTTGAAATATTATATGAAGCCAGTGTTCGAACACCAAAGAGCTTGGGGAGTTCGTTTAACATTATTGGTGCACTAATTTTGGGAGACACCGCGGTTAAAAGCAATCTTGCAAGTGCTCCAACAATTATGATTGTTGCCCTAAGTTCAATTGCTATATACCTAATTCCAGACGCAACAAACGTGATGAGACTTTTAAGGTTTTTTATCACACTATTAGCAACTATAATTGGTGTGGTTGGAATTTGTGTTGGGCTTATTTTTATTGTGGCTTATTTGAGTGATTTTGATAGCTATGGTGCCGATTATCTTTCACCATTTGCGCCATATAAAACAGGCGATTTTAAAGATAGCTTTTTCAAGGCAAACATTTTGTCGATGAAACAAAGGCCAAAATCTTTTTTGCAAAAAAATAAAACAAGGAGTGTTATAAATGACGAAAAAAAATAGTATAACCACAACTCAACTTTGTGTTATTTTGCTTGGTGTTTTAATTGCTATGCGTCCAATTTTAGAAAATGCTTTGCAGGCAAAATTTGTTGAAAACGATTGCATAATAACTTGCATAGTTGCGGGTGCTATAAATCTATGCCTAGCAATTTTGGTGTGCTTTGCAATCAAATTAAATCCCGGCAAAAGTTTTTTTGAAATTATGAGTAATTTTTTTGGAAAAGTTACAACAAAAATTATTATGCTTTTGTTGTGTGTCGTGTTTGTTTTTAAAATGCTTTTGATAGACTATCAAATAAATTTTTTGCTCTATGACGCCATCTACACCGACATCGACTGGTATCTTTTTTCCATTCCTGTTTTCATTGTGATGTGCTATATTTCAATTAAGGGAATAAGAGCAATTGCAAGGGTCTATTCAATTTTTTTGCCGTTAGCACTTTTTGTTTTTGTTCTAACCTTGTTTATTGCCTATTTCAACGCAACTTTTGATAACATTTTGCCACTTTTTAGCCATTCGAACGGAGAATTCAACAAAGCATTGTGCTATTTATTAATTCAGTCGTGTGAATATATTTTTCTTTTCACCTTTATGGAAAATGTTGTTATCACTGGGAAGAAATACTTTTCAAAAATAATTCCTGTTTTGCTTGCGGTTTTCGTTCTTGTGGTAGCTTTTTATGTGCTTTTTGTTGCTGTTTTAGGAAAACTTGCCCCCTATGTGCAAGAAACACTTATCAAAATCACACAATTTAAGGACAACAGCTTTGGCTATTTTAAAATTGATATTTTTACAACATTTTTTTGGATTCCATTAATAATTTTGCAAAATTCATTTTGTTTGTATGGAATTTCTTATTGTCTAAACAAAGTTTTTTCAATTAAAAAATCAATTTCTAGCGTTGTAGTCGTTTGCCTTTTGTTTGCCACAAAATTTATTCCGCAAATAAATAATCAAGCAATAATCGACTTATTTTATAAGAAAATTGGTGTTTTTGTTGTTGGTTTTGTGTTGCTTTTGCCAGTTTTGCTTTTAATTGCAAGTTTAAAAAAGGAGCGTCAAAATGAAAATTGACTTTATAAAAAAACATAGATATTTTATTTTTTTAACAATATTTTTCCTAACACTTTTGCCGTTCACGCTTTTTTCGCCTGCGCAAACCGATACGCGTGCAATAGTTACGGGGCTTAGCATAGACAAAGAAAACGAACAATTCAATTTGGCACTTCAACTTATCACACCTCAAAGTAACCTAAGCAACAATGAAAATTTGCAGGTTGTTGAAGATAGGGGTAAAACGCTTTATGAATGTGTGAATAACTTGGGAATAAAACTTGGGAAAACTGTTGGTTTTGAGCATACAAACATTATTATTATTGGCGAAACTCTTTTCGACGAAGACCTTATGAATGTTTTAGATTTTTTTTATCGAAATTCAAAAATCACACTTTCAACAATTTTAGTTCATTGCAAGGGAACAGCAAAAGATTTGCTTGAAACTTCGGCCGAACTTAACAACAATTCAAGTTCTAGTTTGCAAAACAATTTGGGATATAACAGCACAATTATCGAAACAACAAACACCACAACTCTGGGAACATTTTTCAACGAATACTATTCATTTTCGGGTGTGTCGCTAATTCCGGTTATCGAGCCACCTGAAAAAGGGAAAGAACAAGAAAGCGGGAACTCGCAAAGCAAACAAAATGGCGAAAGTTCAGGCGAAAGTTCTTCCAGTGGGCAGAGCGGACAGAGTGGGAATAAAGTTGAGCCACTTGTGATTAACAACGGTGAAGGTGCGGTGTATCGAAAAGGAAAATTTATTGAGATTATTTCACGAGATTTAACAAATGGTTTTGGCTGGACAAGACTTCACACAACTGATGGGTTGATTTTGGTTGAAAATGTGACGGATAATAAATATTTTTCTGGCAGCACTGTTTCAATTGATGTTGAACATTCCAAAACAAAAATTAAACCAAGAATAGAAAATGACAAACTAATTTTGAATGTTAACCTAAAACTTTATTGCATCGTGTCTGAAATTTCACAAAACGAGCAAAAAAGCAAGGTTATAATGGAAAGTAGCGAAACATATTTAACTGATGAATTAAAACAAAAAACAATTGAAAAAGTTAAAAACTTGGTGAATGATAGTTTGAATTATTCAAAAGAAAAAAATGTTGATATATTGGGTTTTTATGATATCTACTATAAAAAAAATAACAAAGAATTTAGAAAATATTTATCAAAATTTGGTCAAGAGTATTTGCAAAATTGCGAAATAGATTTGCAAGTTCAAGTTTATCCGTTCACATAAAATTTTTTAACAAAAATTAAAAAAATTAAATAATTAACATAACAATTTTTTATTTTACTAATTTATTAATTTATTAAGTTAAAAATTTATTAATTTAATAATTTGCTAGTTTACGAATTTATTTATTTATTTATTTATTAACTTATTAATCTGCCAGTCAGTTAGTTAGTTAGTTAGTTAGTCAGTCAGTCAGTTAGTTAGTTAGTTTGTTAGTTTGTTTGTTTGTTTGTTTGTTTGTTTGTTTGTTTGTTTGTTTGTTTGTTT
>CAYXET010000080.1:0-3979 GCA_964464025.1 uncultured Christensenella sp.
TAAAAAAGTAAAGAATTAGTGCCACTTTTTTTGAATTATTTTATTTTTTGTAACAAAATTTTCGGTTTTTCGGTTTTTTGTTTAGAAAATTTAAAAATAAAATATAATTGAAAATTAAAATTTTAATTTGTTAATAAACAAAGAGTAAATTAAATTTTTATATTGCTAATAAGATAGAATTAATTTTGATTTTTATTGGCAATAATTTAAAATTTTAAATCTTAATAATCAATAATTTAAAACCAGCCGATAAAAAGATTGGGTGACATCAAGTTACTCTTACTTTTTTATCGAAAAAAGCAATTCTAGTGCTGTGGGGGGTTGCGACTGCGTCAAAACTCTCACTCTTGCTCATTTTGCTTGCAATGCTCGCAAAATTTCGGTCTGCACAATGTTGTTATGGGCATAAAAGGGAATGAAGTTTCATAAATTTAATATCGGGGTTGATTATGAAGCAAAATTATAATTATAGTGATTATTCAAAATATAAATATGTTTATGTGAACTATAACAAAAAAAATCACAAAAAAACTTTTTTCACTCTAATTTTTCTATTTTTTACTATTTTTGTTTTAGTTGCCTTTTCGGTGGCTTTTTCCAGTAATTTTTTCGTTAATAAAGTTGCAAGTTTTAACTATCAATACGCTAAGCAAGAAAAAACTTTATATGCCCTAAGTTTATGTTCTTTTTCGGAAATTGACAGCGCGAAAAAACAAGTCGAAAGTGTGAAAAATCAGGGCGGGGCGGGATATATTTTTTGCGATAGCAACGAATATAATGTGATTGGCTCAATCTATCACAATTTATCAGATGCCGAAAGTGTTAGAACTTCGTTAGAAAAAAGTGGCATAATAAGCAAAATTGTTACTCTAACTCTTCCAAAAGTTGTTTTAAAGGCAAATTTGTCTTCAAAATCGAACGAAATTTTAACAGAAGGGCTTAATTTGTTTTATGAAAACTACGAAAAAATGTATTATTTGTCGAATAAATTTGATAAACAAGAAATTGATATTATAAAATTGAAAAGTGAACTTAATTTGTTAAAGCAAGATAATCAAAAAGTGATTGATAATTTTAGTTTGCACTTTTCGCAATCATCGAATGTGAATATTTTGTATGTTAAAATATATTTGCAAAACATTAATAAAGCAATTGATAATTTTTTGCAACTAGATGACGCAAAAAATTATTCTAGCGAAATAAAATCGTGTTATTGCAATGTTGTCCAATCATATCTAAACTTGTGCACAGAAATGTTTTAATGAAAAAATTTTCATAATTATTTTATTTTATTTTATTTTATTTTATTTTATTTTATTTAATTTTAACATAAAACAAAAATCTTTATTCAATTCAATTCAATTCAATTCAATTCAATTCAATTCAATTTAATTTAATTTAATTTGATTTGATTTGATTTGATTTGATTTGATTTGATTTAATTTGATTTAATTTAAGCCTAAATTATGTTGGGAGAAAATATAAAAAATGAGAACAACTTAAAGTCATCCAATCTTTTTTATCGATTGATTTTAAATTATTGGCAAGTAAAAAAATTAATTTATTTAATCTTAAAACATTTCTAAAATCATTTAACTTGCAAAAGTAAAAGTTGTTTTTTGTTTTAATTTTAAAAATATAACTTGATTTAATTTAGAAATTTGCAAAAAAAATTGAAAAAATGAGAGTTTTTGCAAGAAAATTTTAAATTTACGTGAAAACTTTTGAAAATTTATTCAAAAAAACTTTTTTTTATGATATCATTTGTTTGGGAGAAAAAATGAAACTTTTAGATTTGTTGTTTAAAACGGATGAAAAAGCGAAGGAAATTTTGACCGATGATATTATCAAAAACGAAACAAAAAAAATTGAACCCAAAATTGACAGACCAATTGAACGAGAAAAAATAACACGACTTGGGTATAATAACATTAATGTTTATTCACCAAAAACCCAAGAAGAAATTGAAAAAATTGTGCTAAACTTAATCAAAAACGAAGCGAGCATTGTAAGTTTTAGGGGTATAACAAATTCCGAACAAATTCGCATACTAGATTTTCTTAGTGGTTCAACTTTTGCATTGAATGGCGAAATTCATAGACTAACAGAAGATTTGTTTTTGATAACGCCAGAAAACCTAAGGATAAAAGTTTTGAAATGATTATGGAAACTGAAAACATTAACACAAAAAAGAATGAAAAAAATGTTAGCAATAAGACTTTAAGAAACAAATATATTTTTTTGGTGCTTTTTGTAATTGGACTTGTTGGAATTGACATTGTAACAAAAGTGATTTTTGAAGGCCAATCTTTTGCAATTATTCCAAATTTTTTCTATATCCAAAGCACACATAATGACGGGGCTGGGCTTGGAATTTTAAGTGGAAAAATAACATTGTTAATTGTTTTGTCTTGCATTTTTTTGCTTGGATTTATTTTGTTCGATATTTTTTATAAAAAAAATGGGAAAGTTTATCTTTTGTCGATTTCCTTTATTTTTGCGGGTGCGATAGGGAATTTGATTGATAGAATTTTTTTAGGATATGTTCGAGATTTTTTGTTTGTTAATATAAAAATTATGCCATATTATTTTAATTTTGCAGATGCAATTTTAACAATTGGAATTGTGCTATTTGCGATTGATAATATTTTTCTTTCAAAAAAAGGTAAGTAGATTATTTTTAAGTTTGTTGCTAATTAAAATTTAATTTGCTTATAATTTATTAGGTATATAAAACTTAGTTTACTTTACTTTAATTTAATTTAATTTAATTTAATTTAAATTATCTTAATTAATTTTAAATTTTCATTCAGTTTATTGCTAGTTTTTAATTTTTGTTTATAATTATCATATAGTTTTATATTCAATTGCTTTTGAAAAGCAGTTTAAAATTTTGATATTTAAAAAAGGGGAGAAATGGAAAAAGAATTTATTGTTTTACTAGAAGATAAAAACAAACGACTAGATGTTTTTTTAAGTGAAAAACTAAAAAATATTTCTCGAAGTCAAATTTCAATTTTAAATAAAAATGGCAAAATTTTGGTTAATCAAAAACAAGAAAAAAGCGGATATAAACTTTTGGCGGGAGATAAAATATTCGTTGCGAATTTTGAAGAAAAAAAAGATTTCAGCCACAAGGGTGAAAATATTTCCCTAGACATTGTTTATGAAGATGACGATGTAATTGTTTTGAACAAACCACAAGGATTGTGTGTTCATCCAGCAGTGGGGAACGAAGAACACACGCTTGTTAATGCCTTGGCGTTTAGATATGAAAATTTAAGCAATATTAATGGCGAATTTCGTGCAGGAATTGTGCATAGGCTCGATAAAGACACTTCGGGGCTGATGGTTTGTGCAAAAAATAATAAGGCACACATAAATTTGGCCAAACAAATTGAAACGAAAACTTGCAAGCGAAAATATTTGGCACTAGTTGTTGGAACGTTTAAAGAGAAAGACGGAGTTATTGAAAAAAATTTGACGCGAAGCAAAAAAAACAGGTTGAAGTTTGAGGTTTGTCCCGATTTTGAAGGCAAAACTGCAAAAACAATATACAAAACAATTGAAACGTTCAAGGGATATAGTTTGGTCGAGTTTGAACTGAAAACAGGAAGGACGCATCAAATTCGTGTGCATTCAAGTTTTTTGGGGCACCCAGTTGTTGGCGATAAACTTTATGGTGTGAAGGATAATTTTAATTTATCTGGGCAACTTTTAACAAGTTATTCAATTAGTTTTTTAAGCCCATCAACAAATGAACTTTTGCATTTTGAAATTGGGCTTCCAGATTATTTTGAAAATGTTCTGAGGGTTTTAAGGAATAAGAGTTGATTAAAATTGATTTATAAATTAAGCTAAATGGAATTAAGTTAAATGGAATTAAATTTTTATATTGCTAATAAGTTATAACTTAATTAAATTTTAATAATCAATAATTTAAAACTCACCGATAAAAAGATTGAGCGACATCAAGTTA